>NZ_JAACYW010000120.1 GCF_015356825.1 Catenulispora rubra
GCGCCGGGGCCTCAGCCTGCGGGGGCTGATACGAGGTCGGCGGCGGAGGCATCTGCGCCGGGGGCGGCGGCGTCATGGAGACGCCGGGCGAGACCTGCGTGCCAGGGGTCTGCGACGGGTCGACGATCGCGTCGACCTGCCACTGGAAGCTGAACAGGTCGCGCACGGCCTGACGCAGCGTGTCGGAGGTGCCGCGGCTCACGAAGCGGTCGCGCGCGCCGGCGCTCACGAAGGCGACCTGCAGGCGGTCGCCGTCCAGGCCGATGACCTGCGAGTTCTGGCTGAGGAGCATCCAGCTCACGCGGCCGTCGCGGCGCTTGACCTCTTCGAGGAGGTCCGGCCACATGCGACGGATGTCGACGCCGGTGGGTGTGGCGGACTGCGCGGGTTGTGGTTGGGATTGCGGCTGTGGCTGTGGCTGCGGCTGCGGCGCCGGAGGTTGGGGAGCCGGGGCGGCCTGCGACGCGCCTGCGTCATTCGAAGGCTGCGAGGGTGTGCTCTCTGCGGCCCACTCCGGAGCTTCGGAGGCGGCCGGATCCGGTGCTGTGTCGACGGCCGGCGATCCGGGTCCTGCGTTCGCGGTAGGTGCGCCTTGTTCCCACGGCGGCGTACCGAGCGCGCCGCTGGCTGCCGGGGCCGGCGCGACATTCTGCTGGCTCTGCTGAGTCTGCTGCGGCGCACCGCCACCTGCTGGCTGCTGCTGGCTGTCGGCGCCGCTCGGCCGCCGCACCGGCGGCTCGTCGAACTCGTCCTCCACCACCCGCGGCCCGGCGGCCATCGGCGTCATCGGTGCCATCGGTGCCATCGGGGCGGGGGCGGCGGCACCCAGCACCACGCCGCGGCGCTCCAGCCGGTCCACACGGGCGGCCAGGCCCTGCTCGGCGTCGTCGGCGCCGGGCAGCAGGACTCGGGCGCAGACCAGCTCCAGCTGCAGGCGGGGGGCTGTCGCGCCCCGCATCTCGGTCAGGCCGGTGTTCACCAGATCGGCGGCCCGGGACAGCTCGGCGGCGCCGAAGGACCGGGCCTGCGCGGTCATCCGCTCGAACTGGTCGTCGGGCACGTCGATGAGGGCCCGGGCGGCGCCGGCGTCGGTGACCGCGTTCAGGACCACCAGGTCGCGGAGGCGCTCCAGCAGGTCGGTCAGGAAGCGCCGGGGGTCGTGGCCGCTCTCGACCACTTGGTCGACCAGGCCGAAGACGGCGGCGCCGTCGTGCCCGGCGAAGGCCTCGACCAGCCGGTCCAGCAGCGCGGCGTCGGTGTAGCCGAGCAGGCCGGTGGCCATCGCGTAGCTGACGCCGTTCTCGTCGGCGCCGGCCAGCAGCTGGTCCAGCACGGACATCGCGTCCCGCGCCGAGCCCGCACCGGCCCGCACCACCAGAGGCAGCACCTCCGGCTCCACCTTGATGCCCTCGCGCGCCGTGATGTCGGTCAGGTGCTCGCGCAGCACGCCGGGCGGAATGAGCCGGAAGGGATAGTGGTGCGTCCGCGACCGGATGGTCCCGATCACCTTCTCCGGCTCGGTCGTGGCGAAGATGAACTTCAGATGCGGCGGCGGCTCCTCGACGACCTTCAGCAGCGCGTTGAAGCCCGCCGAGGTCACCATGTGCGCCTCGTCGATGATGTAGATCTTGAACCGGGATGCCGCCGGCGCGAAGAACGCCCGCTCGCGCAGATCGCGCGCGTCGTCCACACCACCGTGCGACGCCGCGTCGATCTCGATCACGTCGATCGACCCGGGCCCCCCGTTGGCCAACTCGACACAGGACCGGCACACCCCGCAGGGCGTCGGCGTGGGCCCCTGCTCGCAGTTCAGACACCGCGCGAGAATCCGCGCACTGGTGGTCTTGCCGCACCCCCGCGGCCCGCTGAACAGGTAGGCATGGTTCACCCGACCGTTGCGGAGAGCCTGCTGCAAGGGCAGCGTCACGTGCTCCTGGCCGACGACCTCCTCAAAGGAGTCGGGCCGATAGCGGCGATAGAGCGCGAGGGACACGTAGCAAAGGTATCGGCTGAGACCGACAACCGGACAAAAAAGAACTCCCATGCACCCGCCAGAGCACACCGACCCTTGCTGCCGTCAAGCCCTGGGGGAGTTGAGTGTGATGACGCCGCATGGGAGTCCGGGGACAAGCATATAGGAGTGCGGACCCATCCCGAGAGTCAGGTATGCTTCTCGGCGGAGGATTCGCCTAGTGGCCTAGGGCGCACGCTTGGAAAGCGTGTTGGGGGCAACCCCTCGCGAGTTCGAATCTCGCATTCTCCGCTTGTGGGACGACCCTGAGCTGCGGAAACGCGGCTCGGGGTCGTTCGTTTTCCAGGCATCGGATTGGTGCTGAGCGGTCGGATTCGGGGCTCGTTCGCGGTTTTGACGCCGGCAAGAGGGCCGCTGCGGTGTGACGAGCGTCACGAGGCCGACACCCGCAGGGCTCCGAAAAGACACTTTCGAGTGACCCGGCGAGGTCGGCGGTCGGGCCGGAGACGGGATCGGCTGACCGGATCGGCGACCGCGTCACACCCCGAGTCGCGCAAGGAATTCCTCAAGCTTCCCGGACATGCGTCCGACCTGTTGGTCCACGCTGAGCGTCTCCTCCATCCGGCCGCCGGCGCCGGGTGACTTCATGCCGCGGATGTAGAGCGAGCAGGCGAGGTCCGCGCAGAGGTACAGGCCCGCGGAGTTGCCCTGGCGGCCGGCGTCGCCGGCTTTGCGGCCGGTCATCAGGGAGACGCCGCCGCCCGGGTGTGTCGTCAGACACAGGGAGCACAGGTTGCGGCGCAGGAATCCCTTGCGGCTGGCAGCGCTGCGGAGCGTGACGCCGGTCAGGCCGTCGCCGCGCGGCGTCACCAGGTAGGCGCGGTCCTGGGCGCCGAGGTCGCGCCAGCCGAGGAAGTCGAGTTCGGGCCAGGGGACGGCTGCGAGGTCGCGGGGCATCGGGATGCGTTTGGCCTCGCCCTGCGAGCAGTTGGCGAAGCTGGCACGGATGTCGTCTTCGGTGACAGGGTGCATGGAAACGAGCTGACCATGACAGGCCCGCGACGGCAAAACGGAATTTGCCGATACCTCGCCGACACCGCTCCGATGCCACGCCGATGCCCTGGCGCCGCCCTGGCCCGGCACACCAAACTACAGTGCCCAGGCACCGAAATGCCCGGGCACTGTCCTGTCTCGAAGAGCTATCGGAACGTCGCCAGCAACGAGGCCGTCTTGCTGATGGCCGTCGCCAACCGGCCGCTCTGTGCCGCAGCCAGGAACTGGTCCGCACTCACCTGTGCCGGCGCGTACGGCCCCTTGTTCACCGAGTACGTCTGCCCGGGATCAGTTTCGGACCTGCCCGGCAGACGGGTCTGGTCGGCCGACGTCTCCAGCGTCATGGCCAGCACGGGCTTGCTCAGGTCGTCGGGAACGAACCAGTAGTTGTAGACCGACGGGGTATCCGACAGGGCCGTCAGTTTGCTGTCGGTCGGCTTCTGCGTATAGACCTCCAGCGTCCCGCCGGGCACCGCCCGCTTCGTGCACGTGGCGTTCGGCGGGCACAACCCGAACACCTGCTGCTTGTACTGCGTGGTCTGCGGGACGGCCTCCCACTGCAACTGGTTCCTGCCGCTCGGCCCGGTGAGCATGATCTCCGGCTGCATCAAGGACACGTCGACGCTGACCTTCACCGCGGACGGAAGCGCAGCCTCCGCAGCCGCGACGATCTGCGCCTCGGTGGCCGAGAGCCGGGTCTGCGTGTCCTGCGACACCGCGGTCCGGGGATCGAGCAGGTACTCCAGATTCTTCAGCCCCGGCCTGCCCAGCATCCCCATCAGGTCGTCGGCGGACATCGCCGGCCCCGAAGGGTCGTAGGCCCACGTGTTGTCGGGGAGCGACGGTGGCGGCCAGATGCCGCCGGTCATGTAGTCCGAGGGCTCGTGGTCCGCGTACTGGACCTTCGCGGTCGCCGTCGACTCCGTCAGGCTGAACGCGTACTTGGTCCGGTCGGTCGGGACGAACATCATCGACAGCGTCCTGGACACGATGGTGTTGCTCGTGCCCGCCTTCACGACGTCCGCCGGCAGCGTCTGCCTGCGCACCGTTTCCGTCGCGGTGGCCGCGTACTCGTCCAGGTAGACGGTCCCGCCGTCGACTGTCCTGGTCGTGCAGGTACCCCCCTTGCTCCCGGTCGACCCCTGCGGACAAGCCACCTCGCGGATGATGGCGTCCGTCTCCTTGGCGGACGCCATCCCCACCCACATGTTCGCCGTGGTCGTCCCGGTCGCCGTGGTCAGAACGGCGGCCGGGACGGTGACCATCCCCGGGGTGCGCCCCGAGGGCTGCCGACTCGCGGTCACCCCGCCCGGCAGCAACGGCTGCAGCAAGCCGGACAGCCGGTTCTGCACATCCTGGAGCTTGTCGACGCTGCCGATCTCCGGGCCGAAGCCCAGGAAGCCCTTCGGGCTCACCGCGGTCGACGAACTCGTCGCGGACGTCACCTGGTCCGCCGGGTCCTGATGCGCGCGCCCGGCCGGCGCCGCCCCGGTCACCACGGCGAACGTCCCGATCACCGCCACCACGCTCAGCGTGGCCCCGCCGGCGGCGACCATCCGGTTCCGGTGCCGCACCGCGTCCCCGCGGGCGATGGACCCGCTCGCGAGGTCGCGCAACGGCGGCTCGGGGTCGGCGAAAGCCGTCCCGAGCAGACCGCGCACGGCGCTGTCTTCGTTCTCTTCGATAGTCATGTCAGGTCTGCTTCCTCACTCCTGCTCCTGCTCGGCCTGACGCCTCGGCGAACCCGGCCAGAGGCTCCCGCAACAACCCCAGCCCGCGGCTGGCCATGCTCTTCACCGAGCCCTGGGAGATGTCGAGGATCCCCGCGGTCTGCTCCACGCTCATGTCCTCCCAGTACCGCAGCACCACCACGGCGCGGGTACGGGGAGGGAGTTTCTTCAGCGCTTCCATCACCGCGAGGCGGGTTTCGGTCGGGTCCGCCGGCGACGCCCTCTCGGGGACGTGTTCCAGGGGCACCGTGTCGAGGTGCTTCTTCCTGGAGTCCAGAAAGCATCGGTAGACCACCTGCCGTGCGTAGGCACCGGGGTTGTCCGCGGCCCGGACCCGGTTCCAGTGCCGGTAGATGCGGTCGAACGCCATCTGGACGAGGTCCTCTGCGAAGTGCCAGTCACCGCAGAGCAGGTAGGCCGACCGTCGCAGATGGCCCTGGCTCGCCACCGCGAACTCGCGGAACTCCTCCCGGGTATCGGAGTGCTCCGCGGGACGGCTTCCCATTTGGAATCTCACGTGAGTATCGACTCAGGTCTTTCGTGGGCGGGTTCGTAAAGAGCGATGAGAATCTTTGCGCCGCCATCCTGCGCGCACCGCCGCGAAAGCCACCTGTGGCCCTGCGAACATCACAGTCCGGTCCCGTTCCGTCACGATTTTGTGTCCTCTTTGCTGTTCGGTTGCCGCCTCCCCGAGCCGCTCCGGCTACCCTGGTGCCGTGATCTTCAAGCGCATCGGCGAAGGGCGGCCCTACCCCGACCACGGACGCTCCTTCAGGGAGTGGGCCGAGGTGGCCCCGCGCCAGATCCGCCTGGACCAGCTCATCACCACCAAGCGCCACCTGGACCTGGACGCCCTGCTGTCCCAGGACTCCACGTTCTACGGCGACCTGTTCGCGCACGTCGTGCACTGGCGGGGCGGCTACTACCTGGAGGACGGCCTGCACCGGGCCGTGCGCGCCGCACTCCAGCAGCGCACGGTGCTGCACGCGCGGGTGCTGGACCTCTCGGAATGAGACAGCGGTCGGCCGCGCTCGGCGGCGCCGTCGTGGTCGTCGCGATTCTGGCCGGCGTGCTCTGGTACGCCAACCGCCCCGTGCCCTCGCCGGCCAGAGCGGGTGACTGCATCACGGTCCCGGCCTCCGGGAGCTTCAAGACCGTCGGATGCACCGACAGCGGCGCGGCCTTCAAGGTGGCCGCGGTGCTCGACAACGGCGACAGCAACGGCTGCGACGCCTATCCCGCGGTGATCATGTCCGTCGTGGACAAGAACCGCACCAAGACCTTGTGCCTCGGCAGCGCCAAGTAGGCAAGCCGGCCCGAGTAGACCCGAGTAGGCCCAAGTGGCTGCCGAGTAGGCCCGGCGCTACAGGCACCCGGGACGCCCGGAGCACTACGCTGCGAACGTGAGTGATCTCCGGGAGTTGCTGAGGTCCGGGCTCTTCCGGCGGCTGTTCGCGACCCGCCTGACCGGGCAGTTCGGCGACGGCGTGTTCCAGGTGGCCCTGGCCGCCTTCGTCGTGTTCTCCCCCGAGAAGGAGGCGACGGCCGCCGAGGTCGCGAAAGCTTTCGCCCTGCTGCTGGTCCCGTTCACGGTCATCGGCCCGTTCGCCGGGGTCTTCCTGGACCGCTGGCGCCGTCGCCAGGTGCTCTACTACGCCAACGTGCTGCGCTCCGGGATCGTGCTGGTCGTGGCGGCCCAGGTCCTCGCCGGACACAGCGGACTCCTCTTCTACACCTCCGCGTTGGCCGTCCTCAGCTGCAACCGCTTCATCCTCGCGGGGTTGTCCGCCGCTCTTCCACAGGCTGTGGATAACCAACGGCTCGTCGTCGCCAACGCGGTCTCGCCGACGGCCGGCACCCTCGCCGCGACCCTCGGCGGTTCGGTGGGAGTCGTGGTCAGAGCGCTCGTGGGGTCCGGAGACGGAGCGAACGCGCTCATCCTGGTCGTAGGCGCCGTCCTCTATATGGCGGGCGGTCTGGTGGCGCGCACCATGCCGCGCGACTCTCTCGGCCCCGACGACCGTCCCGAAAACTCCGCATGGAGCGAGCTGAAGGTCGTCGCACAGGGGCTGTGGGAGGGCTTGGAACATCTCCGGGCGCGCAAGCCCGCGGCCGCGGCCCTCGCCGCCATCACCGCCAACCGCTTCTGTTACGGCCTGACGACCATCATGGTCCTGCTGTTGTTCCGCAACACCTTCAACAACCCGCACGACACGAACGCCGGGCTGCGCGGCTTCGGCACCGCGGTCGCGGTCTCCGGACTCGGCTACTTCATCGCCGCCTTCGCCTCGCCGGTCATCCTGCGCCACGTCGATTTCTCGACCTGGATCACGGTCTGCATGATCGGCTCTGCGGTCGCCCTGGCAGCTTCAGCGGGCTGGTGGCGTGTCGTCCCGCTGTTGATCGGCGCACTCGTTCTGGGTTTCCTCGCGCAGGGGCAGAAGATCTGTACAGACACCACAGTGCAGCGCAATGTAGAGGACTCCTATAGAGGACGCGTCTTCTCGCTCTACGACATGCTCTTCAACGGTGCCTTCGTCGCGGCGGCCGCTGTGGCCGCCGCGACGCTGCCGGCGTCCGGGAAGTCGACGGCGCTCCTCTACGCGACCGTCGCTGTGTACCTCTTAGCGGGAATCGCTTATGGCTGGTTCCGCGCGGCTTCCCGCTCGGCCCACCAGGACCGCAGCTCCGTCTCCACTGTGTCGTGATCCAGAGGGCCGCGGTCCATGCGCAGCTCCAGTAGGTGCTTGTACGCGGCCCCGACTTCCGGCCCGGGCTTGATCCCGAGGATCGCCATGATCTCGTTGCCGTCCAGGTCCGGGCGGATCGAGTCCAGCTCCTCCTGCTCGCGCAGCTCGGCGATGCGGCGCTCCAGATCGTCGTACGCGTGCTCCAGCATCAGGGCGCGCCGGCGGTTGCGGGTCGTGCAGTCCGAACGCGTCAGCTTGTGCAGCCGCTCCAGCAGCGGTCCGGCGTCGCGCACATAGCGGCGCACCGCGCTGTCGGTCCACTCCGCCTCTCCATAGCCGTGGAACCGCAGATGCAGCTCCACCAGCCGGGAGGTGTCGTCGATGATCTCCTTGCTGTACTTCAGCTTGCGCAGCCGCGCGGCCGTCATGTGCGCGCCCACGACCTCGTGGTGGTGGAACGACACGCCGCCGCCGGGCTCGAAGCGGCGGGTCTTCGGCTTGCCGATGTCGTGCAGCACCGCGGACAGCCGCAGGATCAGGTCCGGGCCGTCCGTCTCCAGGTCGATGGCCTGCTCCAGCACCGTCAGGGTGTGCTCGTAGACGTCCTTGTGCCGGTGGTGCTCGTCGATCTCCAGGCGCAGCTTGGGCAGTTCCGGCACCACGATCTCGGCCAGGCCGGTGTCCACCATCAGCGTCAGGCCGACGCGCGGGTTCGGGGCCAGCAACAGCTTGGAGAGCTCGACCTGCACCCGCTCGGCACTGACGATGGTCAGCCGCTCGGCCATCTCCGTCATCGCCTTGCGCACCTCGGGCGCGACGTCGAAGCCGAGCTGCGCGGCGAACCGGGCCGCGCGCATCATCCGCAGCGGATCGTCGGAGAAGGACATCTCCGGCGTTCCGGGGGTCCGCAGCAGTCCCGCTTCCAGATCGGCCAGACCGCCGTAGGGGTCGATGAACTCGAACCGCTCGGGATCGGCGGTCAGCAGCACGGCCATGGCGTTCACCGTGAAGTCGCGGCGGAACAGGTCGTCGCCGATGGAGTCGCCGTAAGCCACTTCGGGCTTGCGCGAATCGCGGTCGTAGGCCTCGGAGCGGAACGTGGTGATCTCCAGCTTCGCGCCGTCCTTCTGGGCGCCGACCGTCCCGAAGGCGATGCCGACGTCCCACACCGCCTCGGCCCAGCCCTGCACCAGTTTCAGCACCTGCTCGGGGCGCGCGTCGGTGGTGAAGTCCAGATCGTCGCTGAGCCGGCCCAGCAACACGTCCCGGACCGGACCGCCCACCAGCGCCAGGCTGTGACCTGCGGCGGCGAACCGGCCGGCGAGCTCGCCGAGCACCGGCACGACTCGTAGCAGTTCTGTTACCGCCGCGTGCTGTGCCTGGTCAAGGTGCGGTTCCGGAGCTCGCTGCTGGTCGGTGTGCATGGTGTCCGAGTTTACGTGTCGGGGCGCGGTCGCCGGGCCGGACTACGATTCGTCAGGTGACCAGCCGAGTCTGCCGCGCGCTCTCCGCCTTGGTGCTGTTCGTCGGCGCCGCAAATCTGTTGCCCGGCAGCGCGCACGCCGAGGCGGCGCACTCGGACTCCCCTGCGGTGGAGGTCGGGATCAACCAGGTCTCGCCGCAGATCCCGGACTTCAACGACACCAAAAAGCAGATCACCTTCGCCGGCAAGATCCGCAACACCGGCACGAGCACGCTGCGGGGAGTCCACCTCGAAGTGTGGCGCAGCCTGGTGACCAGCCGGGCGTCCATGGGCTCGGCCAACGGCGCGGGCTACCCCGTGCAGACCAAGGCGGTGACGTTCACCGAGCTCGCCGCCGGCGCCCCGCAGTCGTGGAAGCTCGCTCCGACGGAGACGGAACTCTTCGGCTACCGCACCCCGCAGCCCGGCGTCTACGCGATCGACATCGACGCGTTCGACGACGACGGCGTCTTCCTGGGCGGGCAGCGGACCTACATGGTCTGGAAGCCGACGGCCATGTCGGGCGCCAAGCCGGCCCGCATCGCCCTGATGTGGCCGGTCGTCGGCCAGCCGGGGCTGACCGGACAGAAGAAGCCGGACTACTCGGCGGCGCCGATCCTGTCCGACCAGTCCGTGGTGCAGCAGTTCGCGCCGGGCAGCCGCCTCACCAGGATTCTCACCGAAGGCGCGGGCCTGCCGCTGGTCAACTGGCTGGTCGATCCCGATCTGCTGAACACGGCGAACACGCTGTCCGGCGGTTACTTCTATTCCGACCCCAATGCCAACAACTCCGGCGGCAGCAGCCCCGGTACCGGCAGCAGTGGCGGCAACGGCACATCGTCCAAGCTGACCGGTGCTCCGGGCACCGACCCGAAGAACTGGTACGGCCTAGCCACCACCACGCTCGCCGGGCCGCACGGCAACAACTGCTGGAACCTCCTCTACGGCGACCCGGATCTGAACACCCTCTCCCGGAGCGACCCCGGCAAGAGCGTGCTGAAGGCGGTCGCGAAGGTGAAGCTGCCGATCAGTCCCTGCCGGGTGAACGGCCAGACCGGCCAGACCATCGCCTGGCCGTCCGACGGCCAGGCCGACTCCACCACGCTCGCGGGCATCGCCGACGCCGGCTCGAAGCTGGTCACCCTGGTCGGCTCGAACCAGGTGTCCGGCTGGCCGTCGGCGCACGCCGCACTGCCGGGCAGCCCGGACACGGTCGTCTACGACAACTACCTGTCGGGTTCGAGCATCTTCGCCGACCCCGCCAAGACGGCGCCGCCGACGCTGAACACCTCCGGCGTCCTGGAGGGACAGATGTGGCTGGCGCAGACCGCGCTGGCCGACCGCGACAACAGCGGCCGGGTACTGGTGGTGACGCCGCCGCGGGACTTCGACCCGCCGCAGGAACTGCTGCAGGCGATCAGCTCCATGAACCCGGGCACGGTGCCCGCCGCCGACCAGTGGTTCGGGCTGGACGATCTGGGCAAGGTCCTCAACACCCCGGCCACGCCCGAACACGCCTCGGCGCTGAGCCCGGTCACCACCGCCAACCTGTCGACCGACATCGTCGCCTCGGCCTCGGACAGTCAGCAGCTCTACGACGCGCTGCACGACATCATGCCGTCGGACCAGCACGACCCCGCGGTCTCGCTGCGGCCGACGGCGACCTGGTGGCGGAACCACAGCGGCGACGCGGCCTACAGCCAGACCGTGTACTCCACGGCGGTCGCCGATCACGCCCTGGTGTCCATCGGCGGGCAGGCCCCGCCGCTGACCATGTCCGGCAAGTCCGGGACGGTGCCGGTGACCATCAGGAACCAGACGAACACGGCGATCACGGTCTATGTTCGCGCGCACACCTCACACACCGTGCAGCTCAAGGTCAATGAGGACCAAGGACCGCACAGCGTGGAACGGGGCCAGTCGGCCACCATCCGGATCCCGGTCAAGGGCGAGGGCAACGGCGTGCAGGTCGACCTGTACGCCACGCTGTACACCTGCCCGGACATGACCCAGAACTGCACGTATTATCCATCGAGCCTGATCAAACCGATCAACGAGGACGGCGGTCACACCAAGGTCACGGTGAAGGTCAGCCGCATCGGCATCATCGCCCTGGGTCTGATCATCGGGTCGGGGATACTGCTCGTCCTGTTGATCGGATTGCGCGTCTACCGCGCCAAGCGCACCCATCACGCCCCCGCACAGGACACAATGGCAAGTTGAAACACCGACAATGATCGGACGACGGACACCACGGACGCGGGGAGCGCTGGAGAGATGACGAGCGACGGCAGCGGTCTGTGGCACCCGGATCCGCCGCGCGAGGACGACGACCAGCGGCCGCGGCGTGCCCCGCAGCCCGGCCCCGGCGGACCGCAGGGCAGTGATCCTCGTCACACCCCGGCCCCCGGGCCCGCGCCGCAACAGCCGTGGACCCCGCCGTCGGAGCCCCGTTTCGACCCGCAGACCGGCCGGCCGCTGCATCCCGACCCGCGGGCCGGGCAGGGCCGTCCCCCGGGGCCGCCGCAGCCCGTCCCTCAGCATCCGGTCCCGCCCGGCGCGCCGCAGGCGAACCAGCCGCCGAACCAATCGCCGAACCAGCCGCCGCGCCGTGAGCAGTACGCCGGCCCGCAGGCCTCCTACCGTGCCGGTCAGCCCCCGCAGGGTGGCGAGCAGTACCCGGTCCCCGGCGCGCCCGGGCCGGGGCAGCGCCCTGACCCCAGGGGTCCCCAGCAGTTCGCCGGCCCCCCGCCCGGCCGGCAGCCCGATCCGCGCCAGCCCGATCCCAGGCAGCCCGATCCGCGCCAGGCCGCGCCGCGCCCGGACCAGTTCGGCGGCACCCCCTCGCACAGCGCCGACCCGCGCCGCGAGCGGTCCGAGTCCTGGCAGCCGGCCCCGCCGAACCAGAACCAGAACCAGAATCACGACCCGGGCGGCCACGGCCGCCGGCCGATCGACGACAGCCGCGCCCTGTTCCGCGACGAGGTCCCGGGCCGCGGCGGCGACCAGCAGCCGCCGTCCTGGCAGCCCCCGCAACAGGACCAGCGCGGCGCGGGCCCCGAGGAGGACCCCGAAGAGCGCGACTGGCGCGACGACTACGAGGACGCGGTCAGCGCCACCCGCTGGGACCTCTCGCCGATCCCGACGATGACGGTCGCGCCCCGCCGCGCGAACCCCAGCAACCTCGAAGCCCTGATACCACCACGTCGCGGCCGCGTGCAGGGCCCGGCGACGCGCGGGCCCGGCGGCCCGGCCGGCACCGGACCCGGCACCCGCGAGGGCGCCCCCTGGGAGCAGGGCGTCCGGGAGCGCACCCCGACCGAGGTCCGCCCGCAGGCCCCGGCCGAGCCCAGCGTCGGGCGCGCCTCGCGGCTGATGGCCCTGGGCACGCTGGCGTCCCGGCTGACCGGCCTGGTCCGGCAGTTCCTCCTGGTGGCCGCGATCGGCACCACGAACATCGCCGGCTCGTACACCATCGGCCTGAACCTGCCGAACATGCTGTACATCCTGATCATCGGCGGTGCGCTGAACGCGGTCTTCGTACCGCAGCTGGTGCGCTCGATGCACCGGGACCGGGACGGCGGCGCGGCCTACGCCAGCCGGCTGCTGACCCTGGTCCTGACCGGCGTGCTCACGCTGACGGTCCTCACCGAGCTGTTCACCCCGCAGCTGGTGGACGTGTTCTCCAGCTTCAAGGGCTCGAACCGGCAGCTGGCGATCGACCTCGGCCGCATGTTCATGCCCCAGATCTTCTTCCTCGGGCTGTTCGTGGTGCTCGGCCAGATCCTCAACGCCAAGGGCCGCTTCGGGCCGATGATGTGGACGCCGGTGCTGACCAACGTCGTGGTCATCGGCTCCACCGGCGCCTACTGGTACATCAACCAGAGCACCGACCTGACCCCCTCGACCATCCCGGCGGCCGACGTCCGGCTGCTGGGCCTGGGCGTCACGCTGGGCATCGCGGTGCAGGCGCTGACCCTGCTGCCGTACATCAAGTCCGCCGGCATGAACCTCACGCTGCGCTTCGACTGGCGCGGCCACGGGCTGGGCAAGGCGGTCACGCTGGCCAAGTGGACCCTGCTGTTCGTGCTGGTGAACCAGATCGGCCTGGCCGTGGTGATGCGCTACGCCTCCAACGTCAACAACGACGGCTGGCCGCAGTGGGGCGTGGCGGCGTACAACAACGCCTACATGATCTGGGGCCTGCCGCAGGCCCTGATCACCGTCTCGGTGATCACCGCGCTGCTGCCCCGGATGAGCCGCGCGGCGGTGAAGGACGACCTGGAGTCGGTCCGCGAGGACATCTCCTACGGCCTGCGGGTGACCGGCGTCGCGATAGTCCCGGCGGCGTTCGCCTTCCTGGCACTGGGCCCGCAGATCGCCGTGGTGCTGTTCAAGCACGGCGGCGTGTCGATGGACAACGCGCACATCATCGGTTACATGCTGTCCGCGTTCGGGCTGGGCCTGATCCCGTTCTCGGCACAGTTCCTGATGCTGCGCGGCTTCTACGCCTTCGAGGACACCAAGAGCCCGTTCACCATCAACATCTGGATCTCGGCGGCCAACGTGACGCTGAGCACGGCGGTGTTCTACACACTGAAGGGCGGCGGCAAGGAGCGCTGGGCGGTCGTGGCGATGTGCACGGTCTACGGCGTCGCCTACTGCCTCGGCGTGGTCATCACCGCTCGGAAGCTCAAGAGGCGGCTACGCGGTCTGGACGGCCAGCGCATCATGCAGACCTACACCCGGCTTATCGGGGCCTCCGCAGTCGCCGCCGGCGCTACTTTTATCGTCGCTTTATACGTGAACCGTATGGTCGGTCAGAGTTGGCTGGGCTCCGCCGTCTCGCTGGCGGTCGGCGGTGGCCTGCTCGCGACCCTGTACGTGTTGTGCGCCCGCCTGATGCACGTGGAAGAAGTCGAGCAGCTGCTCGGCTCGGTGCGCGCGAAACTGGGGAGGTAGCCGCCTGGCGATATCGCGGTGCCGACCGGTCTGAAGACGTTTTCCAGAAGCAACCACCCATGGTTCTGAACGGTCTGCACTGATGAGGGTCGGACAACGCGCCACGAGGACGGCACGAAACCTAATACCATGAGGCGGGGATGACGAGACCATGCCACAGAGCATGCACGGACCAGGGAGTCATGTGGCAGCCGCGGACCAGACCACCGATCCGGACGGCGGCCTCGGCGCGGACGCCGAGGCGCTGATCCTGTCACTCGGCGTTACCGTGGGCGACCGGCTCGACGGCCGGTACCGCCTGGACCGAGTCCTGCACACCACGGGCCCGGCCATCACCTGGCTCGCCACCGACGAGAAGCTGAACCGGCCCAACCGCATCCACCTGCTGCGCTCGGACCAGCCGCGGGCCGAGGCCTTCATGGCCGCCGCCCGCGCCGCCGCCGCGATGGCCGACAACCACTTCGTGCAGGTCCTGGACGCGGTCCCCGACGAGGGCCTCTATTACGTCATCACCGAGTGGCTGCACGACGGGCACACCCTGGGCGAGGTGCTCAGCGGCGGCCCGGTGCCGGTCACCGAGGCCGTGCGGATCACCACCGAGCTGGCCCGGGCCATCACCGAGGCCCACGACCAGGGCCTGGCCCACCTGCGGCTGTCCCCCAAGACCGTGCTGCGCACCGACACCGGCGAGGTGAAGATCCTCGACCTGTGCCTGGCCGCGGCGCTGACCGGCACCGTCTCGCGCGACCCGCTGGGCACCGACCTGAGCGCCATCGGCGAGCTGGCCTACGCGCTGCTCACCGGCCGGCGGCCGCAGCAGCCCGAACCGGTCCGGCCGAGCGAACTGCGCTCCGAGGTGACCCCGCAGCTCGACGACGTGGTCCTGCGCATCCTCGGCGACGGCCCGGCCGGTCCGCAGTACCAGACCCCGACCGAGGTCGCCGACGCCCTGGCCCAGCTGCCGCGCCCGCGCTACGAGGCCCCGCTGCCCTCGACCCCGCAGACCGCGCCGCTGCGCCACCAGCAGACCACTGTGATGCCGGCCATGCCCGCCGGCACCGCGCGGACCACGGCGATGCCGCAGGTCGCCCCGAGCTACCAGCCCGCGCCGCCGCGCCCGACCGCGCACGGCGCCCCGGCCCGGCCCGGCTCCTACGACGAGGACGAGTACCGTCCGCGCGGCGGGGGCTCCGGCGCCGGCCACAGCGGGTCGCGGGGCAGCGACCACGGCGGAGGCGGCGGCGGCCGCAACAGCTCTGCGCTGATCGGCATCGGCGCCCTGGCCGCGGTGGCCGCGGTCGCGCTGCTGGCCTACACGATGTTCAACAACAGCGGCAGCAAGGGCAACCAGAACGCCGGCAACACGAGCACGTCGAACTCGCAGGCCGCCACCACGGGTTCCAGCCAGGCGCCGGCCTCGACCGACGTCACCGCCGCCTCGGTCTCGGTCTACGACGAGGACAACGGCAAGGAGGGCTCCGGCTACCTGGTCGGCGGCCAGCTCACTGACAAGGGCTGGGTCACCAACCAGTACTGCGGGCCCAACCCGACACACAGCGGCAACCCGAAGAGCACCGGACTGATCTTCGACCTGGGCTCGGTCAAGAGCATCTCGTCGGCGACGGTGACCATCGGCACCGCGGGCGCGGCCATGGAGATGCAGGCGGCCGACGCCTCCGTCACCCAGGTACCCGCTCTGGTCCCGGGCAGCGCGCCGGCCGGCTTCAAGTCGATCGCGACCACCGACGCCGGCGGTACCACGGTCACACTGAAGGCCGCCTCCCCGGTGAGCACCCGCTTCGTGCTGATCTGGTTCAACAAGTCGCTGCCGCCGGTCGCGAATCCGGACAAGACCATAGGTTGTGCCAAGGACAGCGGGAGCCGCTACGGCGACTCCGTCATGTCCGTGAAGTTCAACGCCTCCTGACCTGGCGACCATGCCTCCCCAGGGTGCCGACCTCACCCAGCTCGACGACCGGGCCCTGCTGGCCCGGCACGTCGAGGGGGACGGTGACGCCTTCGGCGAGCTCTTCCGCCGGCACCGCGACCGGCTCTGGGCGGTCGCGCTGCGCACGCTGGGCGATCCGGAGGACGCCGCCGACGCGCTGCAGGACGCGATGATCTCGGCGTACCGCGCCGCCGGCTCGTTCCGCGGCGACTCCGCGGTCACCACCTGGCTGCACCGGGTCGTGGTGAACGCCTGCCTGGACCGGATGCGGCGGCGCGGCAGCCGGCCGACGGTGCCGTTGCCGGAGGTGGAGACCGAGTACGCGCGGCCGACCGTCACCGACGACATCACCAACACCGACCTGCGCCTGGCCCTGGAAACGGCGCTGGCGACCCTGCCGGACGAGCAGCGGGTGGCCCTGGTCCTGGTCGACGTCGAGGGCTACAGCGTGGACGAGACGGCCCGGGCTCTCGGCGTGGCTCCGGGAACCGTCAAGAGCCGCTGTGCGCGTGCGCGGGCGAAGCTGCTGCCGCTCCTGAGACATCTCCGCGAAGGAAACCCGACGGAATCTCCGGGGAACGCCGCGTCGACTGGGAACCAAGGGGCCGCGGCCCGCGTCAAAGTTGCGACGCCGCAAGATCGCCGGGAAGGAGGCACGGCCGGATGATGACCGATCCCGCCGCTTCCCGTCCCGGGACGCATTTGGACCCCGACCAGATGGCCGACCTGGTCGAGGGATCGCTCGACGCCGCCGCTGCCGACAGGGCGCGGGCGCACCTGGCCTCGTGCCCGGTGTGCTCTGCCGACTTCGCGCTGATCACCGGCGAGGCCGACCTGGCCGACCTGGGCGGATTGCTGCCTCCGATGCCGATCCCGCAGGACGTCGTGGCCCGTGTCGAGGCCGCGCTGTATCGCGAACCGCCGCTGGGCACTGCTGCAACGGCGCGAGCCTCGGCCGGCTCCCCGGTGGGTCGCAGCGCGGCCGCCGCTCAGCCGCGCCGTCGGCGGTTCCGCATGGCCCTCGGAAGTCTGGCCGGTGCGGCGCTCGTGGTCGTCGGCGGTATCGGAGCAGTCACAGCGCTGAACAACGCGACCAGTTCCTCGAAGGACAGCAGTACCGCCGCAGGGAACGCCGCTGGGCCCAGCGTCGACGGCTCTCACGTCGCCGGCCAGGGTCCCGGCACAGAGTCGCCGCAAGCCGGCGTCATAAAGCCCGACGCGACCTCGGGCGGCTCGGGCTTCTCCGACGCGGGCATCGCCCAGCAGGCCCAGGCGCTGCTCAGTCTGCACACGATGACCCCCGCCAACGGGACGGCCCAGGCCGCCAAGCCCGACTGCCCGCCGACGGTGGTGCCCGCCGGTACGAAGCTGATCGGCAGCACCCAGACCGTGTACCAGGGCAAGCCGGCCTGGCTGCTGCTCTATCCCCGGGCCGGCAGCGCGACGCTCGTCGACGTCTATGTCGTCGACGTGGACATGTGCACTTCGGGCAATCCGGGACAATCCGTCGACCATGTCGTGATCACGCGCCCTTAACACCGTGCGAGAAACCGCTCACGTGGCACAGCCGGGAATGCATCTTGCCTAGGATCGGTTGAGCCAACCGGCACTGAACTGCCCCCAGGAATTCGAGAGGCCAGGCTCACGTGAGCGAGATCCGTAACGTCATCATCATCGGTTCCGGACCCGCCGGGTACACCGCGGCGGTCTACACCGCGCGCGCGGGCCTGAATCCGCTGGTGTTCGCCGGTTCCGTGACCGCCGGCGGCGCGCTGATGAACACCACCGAGGTGGAGAACTTCCCGGGTTTCCCGGAGGGGATCATGGGCCCGGACCTGATGGACAACATGCAGAAGCAGGCCGAGCGCTTCGGCGCCGAGCTGGTCTTCGACGACGTGACCGCGGTCGACCTGACCGGACCGATAAAGAAGGTCACCGACTCGGCGGGCACCGTGCACGAGGCGCACACCGTCATCGTCTCGACCGGCTCGGCGTACAAGGAGCTGGGCCTGCCGGACGAGAAGCGGCTCAGCGGCAAGGGCGTCTCCTGGTGTGCCACCTGTGACGGCTTCTTCTTCAAGGGCCAGGACATCATCGTGGTCGGCGGCGGCGACACCGCCATGGAGGAGGCGCTGTTCCTCACCCGCTTCGGGCAGACCGTCACCGTCGTGCACCGCCGCGACGAGCTGCGGGCGTCCAAGGTGATGCAGGAGCGGGCCTTCGCCAACCCGAAGATCTCCTTCGTCTGGGACTCCGAGGTCGTCGCCATCGAGGGCGACACCCAGGTGACCGGGGTGAAGCTGCGCAACCTCAAGACCGGCGAGGAGACGCTGCGGCCGGCCGGCGCGCTGTTCGTGGCGATCGGCCACCTGCCCCGCACCGAGCTGTTCCGCGGGGTGCTGGACCTGGACGACGAGGGCTACATCAAGGTGGAGTCGCCGACCACCCGCACCAGTCTCCCGGCCGTGTACGCGGCCGGTGACGTGGTCGACCACACCTACCGGCAGGCCATCACCGCGGCCGGCACCGGCTGTGCCGCCGCGCTGGACGCCGAGAAGCACCTGTCGGAGCTGGCACACCACCAGCCCGTCACGGTCTGAGCCACGCCTTTCATCCGAACACAGCCCCGTGGAACATCGTCGATGTTTCACGGGAAACACCGCCACCGTCACCCCGGACTATGAGGAGCACACCATGGGCGACATCCGCCAAGTGACCGACGCGACCTTCGAGGCGGAGGTCCTGAAGAACGACAAGCCGGTGCTGGTCGACTTCTGGGCCCCGTGGTGCGGCCCGTGCCGCCAGGTGGCCCCGGTGCTGGAGGCGATCTACGCCGAGCACCGCGACAAGATCGACATCGTCAAGCTGAACACCGACGAGAACCCGCTCACTCAGGCCAAGTACGGCGTCCGGTCGATCCCGACGCTCAACGTCTACCGCGGCGGCGAGGTCGTGAAGACCATCGTCGGCGCCAAGCCGAAGGCTCTGCTGCTCAAGGACCTGGCGGACTACGTCGCCTGATCCAGTGGGGACTTGTGCAGCTGTTCAGCGCGGTCTCGCTACGTCAGCTGACTCGGTATCGTGCGCTTCAAATGTTCAGCGCGGTCTCGCTACGTCAGCTGACTCGGTATCGTGCGCTTCAAAGGGGCGGTCTTTGGACCGCCCCTTCGAGCTTTGCGCAGGACACGGGTGACAGAGTGCGTAGGGTAGAGGACCGTGACCACTGAACCGACCTACCGCCGCGGCGACTCCGGGCCCGCGGTGGCCGCGATCCGTGAACGCCTGGCCCGGCTCGGCCTGATCGACGCGGGGGCCATCCCCGCCCAGGGCGAGCCGGTCTTCGACGAGGCGGTGGAGACCGCGGTCCGCCATTTCCAGCAGACCCGCCGCACCACGGTCGACGGCGTGGTCACCCCCGGGACGATGCGCCTGCTGGAGGAGGCCTCCTGGCGCCTCGGCGACCGCGACCTGGTCCCGGCGGACGAGCCCCCGTTCGGCGACGACGTGGCCGAGCTCCAGCGGTCGCTGCTCACCCTCGGCTTCGACTGCGGCCGGGTCAACGGTGCCTACGACCCCATCACGGTGACGGCCGTCCGCGAGTTCCAGCGCAACGTCGGGCTCGCCGCGACCGGGGTCACCGACCTGCCGACCGTCCAGGCGCTCAACCGCCTGAACCGCCGCATGGCGCACGGCGGCCTGCTGCACGCGATGCGCGAATCAGAGGCCATCCAGAGCGCAGGTCCCGCGCTGCTCGGCAAGACCCTGGTCCTGGACCCCGGGCACGGCGGCCCGGACACCGGCGTCAGCGCCGGCGGGCTGATCGAGGCCGAGGTGGTCTTCGACATCGCCGACCGGGTCAAGACCCGGCTGGAGAAGCTGAGCGTCACGACCCACATGTCGCACGGTCCCGGCGGCAGCCCGGACGACCGGCGGCGCGCCGAGAAGGCCAACGAGCTCGGCGCGGATCTGCTCATCTCGCTGCACTGCGACACCCACGCGAACCCCGCGGCCTCCGGGGTCGCGGCGTTCTACTACGGCAACGACCGCTTCGGCCACAGCTCCCCCACCGGCGAGCGGTTCGCGGGGCTGGTCCAGCGCGAGGTCACCGCCCGCACCGGGCTGGCGAACCTCGGCACCCACGGCATGACGTGGGACGTGCTGCGCTACACCCAGATGCCGGCGGTGCGGATCGAGCTCGGCTACCTCACCAGCCCGCACGACGCCGCGCTGCTCGCCTCGCAGCGGTTCCGCGAGTCGTGTGCCGACGCCATAGTGGTCGCGGTCCAGCGGCTGTACCTGCCGCCGGAGTCGGACGCTCCGACCGGGGTGCTGCGGCTGGCGGAGCTGCGCGCACACTGAGCCGGTGCTGGTGCTGGTGCTGGACGGGCACTGAACGGGTCGGCCGCCGGGGCCGTCGGAATCGGCGGCCACCTCGCGCCCCGCGGTCTGCGGGGCGATGTTTCACGGGAAACGATGCTCGGTCCACGGCGGTCCCTGCCGCGATGTTTCACGGGAAACCGCGCCCGATCCACGGGGGTCCGTGCGGCAATGTTTCACGGGAAACGGCGCTCGGGCCACAGCCGTCCCTGAGGCGATGTTTCACGGGAAACCACGCCCCGCCGTCCCCTCGCCGCGGGCCGCCCCGCGATCGCGCCCCTACCCTGGAACCGTGCCCCATCCCCACCAAGCCGTCCTCGTCGGCCGCGGCCACCCGGCGATCCGGGCGACCCACGCGAAGACCTTCGAGCTGACCGCGGAGCCGGCCATCACGCCGCGTGCGACGTGCGTGCTCGCGGTCGGCACCGTGCTGGACCCGAACCTGGCCGCGCTGCGCGGCCGCGTCCGGCTGACCCTGGCGACCCCGGGACTGGCCGCGCTCACCGGTGAGGCCACGCTGAACCCGCGCCGTGCCCTCACCGACCGCGCGGTCATCCGTCGCAGCGGCACGCTCGACGCCGACACGTTGGCCGTCGACTCCACGCTGACCGCCGCCGACCTTCCGGAGGAGTTCGCCACCGCGCTCACCGATCCGGGGCGCGAGGTCACCCTCACCGTCGAAGAACTCGGACCGAGCCGTCCCCTGCTTCGCGTGGATTTCGGCGCGCGGACTCATCTGCCGTCCTTGAAGGACTTCGACACCCGGGACTCCCTGTCGCTCACCATCGCCCCCGACGCACCGCCCAAAGAAGTCGCCGCGGCCAACGCAGTACTCGAACGAGTGACAGCCGCCGGGGGCCGCGTCGTCGTCTCGACCCCGTACAAGCCTCTGGAGGCACTGCTGGCCGCCGGCCAGGCTCCCGACCCGTACGCATACTTGGGAAGCCCTCAGCGCCTCTCCGCGCTCCCTCTGACGCCCGCCGTGTTCCACATGCCACCGGTCACCGACGCCTCGGTGTTCGCCGGGCGGGACATCTGGATCGAGGACGTCTCAGAGCTCGACATCGGCACGGCGATGACGCGCTCGACGCCGGCCGCCGCCGTCGAGACCCCGGGCGTTCTGACCGTCGTCGGCCCGGCGGCCTCCGACGCCGAACTCGTCGACCTCACGGCCGTGGCCCGCGTCCTCACCGACGCCGGCATCGCGCCCCGAACCCTGACCGAGGCCCTGGCCCCCTTCGGCCTCACCCGCAAACGGCTCTACGCACTTCTCACCGAGCAGGACCAGACATGACCCGCACCGCCACCCTCAAGGTCCTCGCCGGCAAGAAGCTCACCGACCTCGATCCCGCCGAGTGGGCCGGGATCCAGGCCGCCGCCGAGCGGGTGCTCGTCGACGTCGGCACCGGCGACGCACGCACCGCCTACCGGCAGGCGATCGCGCATCCGGAGTGGCTCGTGGTCGGGGTCGACCCGGCCTGGCAGCGCATGACCGAGACCGCCGTGCGCGCGGCCCGCAAACCGGCCAAGGGCGGAGCCCCGAACCTGGTGCTGGTCAATTCGGCGATCGAGACGGTCCCGTCCACGCTGCACGGCGTGGCCGACGAGGTCACGGTGCTCATGCCCTGGGGCAAGCTGTTGCGCGGCGTCGTCCTCGGCGAGGACGACGTCCTGTCCGGCCTGCGTTCGGTGGCCAAGGCCGGCGCACCGCTGGAGATCTCCATCGGCACCAGCATCTGGCGGGACCCGATCCCGCTGGAGATCCGCGACCTCCCCGAGCTGACCCCGGAGACCGTCGACTCGACGGGTCTAGCCGATCGGCTGGCCACTTTCGGCTGGGAGGTGGCCGACGTCCGGCTGGTGCCCCACACTGATCTGGACACCATCAGCTCGTCGTGGGCGCGGCGGCTGGGGTCGGGGGCGACGGAGACCGTCCTGCACCTCCGAGCGATCGCGGTCGACCCACGTGACCCGGTGGGGCCGCAGCACACCGCCGCCGAACCCGGCGGCGACGCCCCCGAGGAACCACAGCGCGACGTGTAGCGAGCCCCGGGCTGCCGGCCGACCGCCGAGCCCCGGGACGATCCGCCTGCTCATCGACCGACTCCCATCCTGCTGCCTCCGCACCGCCCGCAAGGCTGGTGGAAGACAGTCCCGGACCGCCCCCGCGGCGGTCCGCGAAGGGGATGTTAGTCCTGTCACACCACACCGAAAAGGCGGATAAGCCGCCGAGAAGATGGCTGTGCCTGCTTGACTTGATGAACAGGCATCGGCCCTTCCGACTCCAAGGAGAGTGATATGGAACTCCCGCAGCGTCCGGGTTCCCGGCTCGACTCGTATGTCGACCGTTACGCAGCCAGGACCCGCGGGATGACCGCATCCGAGATCCGAGCTCTGTTCGCCGTGGCCTCCCGACCCGAAGTGGTCTCGCTGGCCGGCGGCATGCCGAACCTCGCGGCGCTGCCGATGGACTCCATCGCCTCGGTGGCCGAGGAGCTGATCCGCGACAACGGCACGGTCGCGATGCAGTACGGCGGTGCGCAGGGCGACGAGACGCTGCGCGAGCAGATCTGCGAGATCATGCGCCTGGAGGGCATCGAGGGCCACCCCGACGACGTCATCGCGACCGTCGGCTCGCAACAGGCGCTGGACCTGGTCACCCGGATCTTCATCGATCCCGGCGACGTCATCCTGGCCGAGGGGCCGTCCTACGTCGGCGCGCTCGGCGTCTTCGCCTCGTACCAGGCCCAGGTGGTCCACGTGGCGATGGACGACCAGGGGCTGGTGCCGGACACGCTGCGCGCGGCGATCGCCTCGGTGCAGGCGTCCGGCCGCCGCATCAAGTTCCTCTACACGATCCCGAACTTCCACAACCCGGCCGGCGTGACGATGGCCGTCGAGCGGCGTCCGGAGATCGTCGAGATCTGCCGCGAGGCCGGGATCCTGATCCTGGAGGACAACCCGTACGGGCTGCTCGGCTTCGAGGGGGAGACCTACCCGGCGCTCCGCTCGCTCGACACCGAGAACGTCATCTATCTCGGCTCGTTCTCGAAGACCTTCGCCCCCGGCTTCCGCGTCGGCTGGGCCCTGGCCCCGCACGCCGTCCGCGAGAAACTGACGCTGGCCGCCGAGGCCGCGGACCTGTGCCCGCCGGCCTTCTCCCAGATGATGGTCTCCCGCTATCTGAGCACCCAGCCGTGGCGCGAGCAGATCAAGGCGTTCCGGTCCATGTATCGGGAGCGGCGCGACGCGACGCTGACGGCACTGACCGAGCTGATGCCCGCCGATGTCACGTGGACCAAGCCCGAAGGCGGCTTCTACGTCTGGGTCACGCTTCCGACGGGACTGGATTCCAAGGCGATGCTGCCCCGCGCCGTCACCGCACGGGTCGCGTACGTTCCCGGCACCGGCTTCTACTCCGACGGGTTCGGCGCATCCTCGCTGCGACTGTCCTACTGCTACCCCACGCCGGAGCGGATCCGCGAGGGCGTGCGTCGGTTCGCGGACGTCCTACGCGAGGAGATGGAGCTGCGCGCCGCGTTCGGGCACGACGCGACGCGGGCCCTGGACAGCCGCGACGGCGTCGACACGCCCGGGCCCGATCTGGCTTAGCGGTATGTTTCACGGGAAACCGATGTCTGGTTTCCCGTGAAACATCGCTCGGCGTCGGCGTGAAACAGGCCGTGTTTCCCGTGGAACATGGCGCGGCCAGACTCGCGATGGACGATGTTTCACGGGAAACAGACTCGCTGTTTCACGGGAAACGTCGAGCTCGATCCCTCCGGCCGACTGGCATGATCGGGGGCGAAGACACCCGGTGAGAAGGGCAGTGATTGCAATGAGCGACCTCGGTCGTGTCGTCGTCTTGGCCGGCGGCCTCAGCCACGAACGCGACGTCTCGATCCGCTCCGGGCGCCGTGTGGCGGACGCGCTGCGCAGTGCGGGCGTCGAGGTACAGGTGCGCGACATCGATGCCGCGCTCGTACCGGCGCTGCTCGCCGACCGCCCCGACGCCATCTTTCCGACGCTGCACGGAGCCACCGGCGAAGACGGTGCGGTGCAGGGCATCCTGTCGCTGCTCGGCCTGCCGTACGTCGGCTCGTCGCCGGCCGCCTGCCGCCGCGCCTTCGACAAGCCCTCGGCCAAGGACGTCATCCGCACCGCCGGACTCGCCACCCCCGACTGGGTCGCCATCCCCAAGACGACGTTCCGCGACCTCGGCACCCAGGCCGTGCTCGACGCGGTGACCTCAGCCCTCCCGCTCCCGCTGTTCGTGAAGCCGGCCCGCGGCGGATCCTCGCTCGGCGCCGCCGCCGTCCACACCCGCGAGGATCTGCCGGCCGCGATGGTGGCGTGCTTCGCCTACGACGAGACCGCGCTCATCGAGCGGCACATCACCGGCCGCGAGATCGCGGTGTCCGTCGTCGACACCGGCACGGGTCCGAAGGCCCTGCCCGCGGTCGAGATCGTGGCCGACTCCGGCGTCTACGACTACGCCGCCCGCTACACCGCGGGCATCACGGAGTTCTTCGCGCCGGCCCGCCTCACAGCTGACGAGGCGAACATCGTCGAGCAGCTGGCCGTTCAGGCGCACACCACGCTCGGCCTGTCCTGCGTGTCGCGCACCGACCTGATCCTCGACGCGGACGGGACCCCCTGGTTCCTGGAAGTGAATGTGGCCCCGGGCCTCACCGAGACCAGCCTGCTGCCGCTCGCCGCCGGTGCGGCGGACCTCGACCTCGGCGTGCTCTACCGCGATCTGGTCCAGGCGGTCATCGCCGAGTAGCCCGATGTTTCACGGGAAACGTCGATAGTGGTTTCCCGTGAAACATCGCTCGTTTCACGGCCACGCGGCCGATGTTTCACGGGAAACACCGCTGCGGCAGGAGCCAGGGGGATGGCGGCGAGCGAGCGGTGGGCAGCACAGTCTTCCGGCGCGGTGCGGAAGTGGAACGCCTCCCCGCGACAGTGTTTCCCGTGAAACATGCCAGAGGCCCGGCGGTCACCCGCCGGGCCTCGTCACCTCGCTCCTCAATCAAACACAGCCCCGTGAAACATCTACTCCCCGAGGATCGCCTTCGCGATCCGCTTCAGATCCTCTATCCCGGCGTACTCGATGGTGATCCGGCCGCGCTTCTGCATGATGTCGACCTTCACCCGGGTTTCGAGCCGGTCGGACAGCCGCTGGCCGAAGTCCTCCAGGATCGGCATCCGGCTCCCCGAGCGGATCCGCTTGCCCTTGGGCTTCTCGCTGAAGTCGAGGTAGTCCTCGGGCGTCTCGGTCAGCGCGGTGTCCAGCGCCGCGGCGTCCCAGCGGCCCATGCCGGCCAGCTCCTCGACCGCGCGGACCGACAGGTTCTCGCGGACGATGCGCTTGGCGATCTCCTCCTGCTGCTCCACCGACTTCAGGCCGAGCAGTGCGCGGGCGTGCCCGGCGGTGATGACGCCGGCCGCGACCCGGCGCTGGATGCCCGGGGTCAGAGTGAGCAGCCGCAGCGTGTTGGTCACGTGCGGGCGGGACTTGCCGATCTTCTCGGCCAGGACTTCGTGGGTGCAGTCGAAGTCCTTCAGGAGCTGGTCGTACGCCGCGGCCTCTTCGAGCGGGTTCAGCTGGGCGCGCTGGAGGTTCTCCAGCAACGCGTCCAACAGCATCCGGTCGTCGCGGGTGTCGCGGATGATGGCGGGGATGGCCGAGAGGCCGGCTTCCTGTGAAGCCCGCCAGCGCCGCTCGCCCATGATGAGTTCGTAGCGGTGCTCGCCGTCGGGCTCGGACAGCTGCCGGACCACGATCGGCTGCAGCAGGCCGACTTCCTTGATCGAGGCGACCAGCTCGGCCAGGGCGACTTCGTCGAACTCGGTGCGGGGCTGCACCGGGTTCGGGCGGATCTGGCCCTGGGGGATCTCGGCGAACGAGGCGCCCGGGACCGGCATCAGTCCGTCCGGGAGGCCGGCGTCGTCCAAGTCCTCGCGGCTCGACGCGGGCGCCGGGACCGACGCCGAGTACGTCCCGCTCGCGGTGTCCTCGTGCGACCGGTAGTCGGTGTCGATGGGCAGAGTGCCCAGCGCGGTGCGGTGCGGGGCGGTCGCGACCGATGTTTCACGGGAAACGTCCGTCGCTGTTTCACGGGAAACATCGCCGGGCGCCGGAGTCGTCGCGGACTCGGATCTCGTCTTCTCAGACAGTATGGAGGGCGGGGCACCGGTGGGGATCAGAGCGCCCAGGCCCTTGCCCAGTCCTCGTCGGCTACTGCTCACCACTGCTCTCCCATCGTGCCGTTCACTGCCCACCGCTGTGCAGGGACGCCCCACCGTACTCGATGTCGGCCCGGAAATCGTTCATGCCGTCCATCGGGCCGCGGGACGCGCCGCGCTCGGCCATCTCCCGTGCGGCGTCGCGATAGGCGATCGCGCCGGTCGACACCGGGTCCCACGTCATCACGGTCTGCCCGTACGACGGCGCCTCGGAGACCCGGACGGAGCGCGGGATCGCCGAGGACAGCACCTCGTTCGGGAAGTGCGTCCGCACCTGCTCCGCGACTTCGGTCGACAGCCGGGTCCGCGAGTCGTACATCGTGAGCAGGATCGTGGACACGTGCAGATCCGGGTTCAGGTGCCCGCGGATCAGCTCGATGTTGTGCAGCAGCTGGCTCAGACCCTCCAGCGCGTAGTACTCGCACTGGATCGGGATCAGCACCTCGGCGCCGGCCACCATCGCGTTGACCGTCAGCAGCCCGAGCGAGGGCGGGCAGTCGATGAGGATGTAGTCCATCTTCTTCGTGTAGCCGGACAGCGCCTTCGACAGCCGGCTCTCGCGAGCCACCATCGAGACGAGCTCGATCTCGGCACCGGCCAGGTCGATGGTCGCCGGGCAGCAGTAGAGGTTGGGGATCTCAGGCACCTGCTGCACGACCTCGTCCATCGTGTAGCGCTCGATGAGGACGTCGTAGACCGACGGCACGTCGGCGTGGTGCTCGACCGACAGCGCGGTGGAGGCGTTCCCCTGCGGGTCGAGGTCGATCACCAGGACGTCGGCCCCGGCCTGGGCGAGCGAGGCGGCCAGGTTGACCGTGGTCGTGGTCTTGCCGACGCCGCCCTTCTGGTTGGCGACGACCAGCACCCGGGTCTTGTCCGGCCGGGGAAGTCGGGTGACACCGGACAACGCTTCTATTGCGGCGGCGGCTTGGCGGGCGATCGGGGTGTCCGAGTCGTCGGTGACGGACGGCCCCTGGGCGGGAACGGAAGAAGACGGCATGTGCGGTACCTGAAGGGGTGCAGAGGGAGTGGCTCCCGCGGGAACGTGTCCGGACTCGTACTCGAGGTCCACCGGCGGCGTGGCCATCACGTCGGTGGTCCCGGCGGGGTAGTAGGGCTCGTCGTTCAGGCTGTCCACCACTGACTGCGCGAGCAGCGGGTCGACCCCTTGATGCTCTCGGTGTTCATTGCCGGGTGCGGCCACGGAAGAACTCCTGTCATGGGACGCGCGAAGGCTGTGCTCAACATGAAGCGAGACGCTACAAACCAACAGTCTGCCGTACTCGATCCCCCGAGAACGAACGAAGGGCGGAGTTTCGGAGTGAAACACCGCCCTCTTTCGATGGTTTCCCGTGAAACATCGCCCGGGTCGACCCTCGGGGAGCGTTCGGGACTCATTGTTTCCCGTGAAACATCAGCCGACTCCGGCAGCCGACGCTCCCGCCGCCGTCCATGTTTCCCGTGAAACATCCGGCCCCCGAGGCACTCAGGCTTCGGGGCGCCGCAGGTTCAGCGTCCCTGCCTCCGGTTCCGCGGCCGCTGCTTCTTCGGCCCGCGAACCTGGATCTCCTGCTCGATCCCGACTCGGATCACCGTCGTCGGCGGCTCCACGATGCCGGCTCCGACCGTCTCCACGCTCCAGCGTGTGGCGCCGAGCTTCGCGAGCAGCTCCGAGCTCTCGGCGAGTTCGCCCTCGGCCGAGCCGCCCTTGAGCGCGACCATCTCGCCGTCGGCCCGCAGCAGCGGCAGCGACCAACCGGCCAGCCGGTCCAGCGGTGCCACCGCGCGAGAGGTCACCACGTCGAACCGTTCCTTGCCGGCGAACTCCTCGGCGCGGCCGCGGAGCACCCGCACGTTCTCCAGGCCGAGGAGGTCGATCACCTCGTCCAGGAACAGCGTGCGGCGCAGCAGCGGCTCCAGGAGAGTGACCGACAGATCCGGGCGGGCCAGGGCCAGCACGATGCCCGGAAGGCCGGCGCCGGAGCCGACATCACAGATCTGGATGTCGGCGGGCAACAGCTCGCCGACCACCGCGCAGTTGAGGATGTGCCGCTCCCACAGGCGCGGCACCTCCCGAGGGCCGAGGAGCCCTCGGGTCACGCCGGGACCGGCGAGGATCTCCGCGTACCGGGTGGCGTCGGCCGCCCGGGCGCCGAAGACCGAGAGCACCGCCTCCGGGGCGGGGCCCAAGACCAGATCGGTCGGCTCGCCGCCGCCGGAAGCGGCGGGGTCGGGCGAAGAAGGTCGCATGTCTCCACTATGTCCCAGCTCGGTTCTCAGACCGACTGCGACATCGAGGGCAGGACGACCACACAGCGGTTGGGCTCCTCGCCCTCCGACTCGCTGCGCAGGCCGGCCGCGGCGACCGCGTCGTGCACGACCTTGCGCTCGAACGGCGACATCGCGGACAGCTTCACCGGCTCGCCGGTCTCGGCGACCTTGCGCGCCGCCTCGGTGCCGATCCGGGTGAGCTCGGAGCGGCGGGTGGCGCGGTGGCCGTCGATGTCCAGCATCAGCCGGGACCGCTCGCCGGTCTCGCGCAGCACCGCCAGGCGCGTCAGCTCCTGCAGCGCGTCGAGCACCTCGCCCTCGGAGCCCACCAGGTGGGAGAGCTTGCCGCCGACGATGGAGACCGAGGCGCGGTCGCCCTCGACGTCCATGTCGATGTCGCCGTCCAGGTCGGCGATGTCGAGCAGGCCTTCCAGGTAGTCCGCGGCGATGTCGCCCTCGCGCTCCAGGCGGGCGATGCGCTCGGCCGACGTCTCCGGGGCCCGCTCGGCGGCCTTGTCGGCCTGCTCGCCGCCGGCGTCCGGCTCGGCGTCGACCAGTTCGGACGCCTCGGCCTCGGTCACCGCGGTGGTGTCGCTCATGCCGTCGCTCCTCTACTTCTTGCGCTTGCTACGAGTGGTACGGACCGGCTGCTGGCGCTGCCTGGAGACCGCCACCTTGTCCTGGGCACCCGAGCCGTTCGCGCCGGCCAGCGCCTTCGCGGCCTCCGGGTCCTTCGCGACCAGTTCCTGGTGCTTGCGCTCCTCCTTGGCCTTGCGGCGGGCGAGCATGTCCTTCTCCGCCTGGCTGCCGGGCATCGGGGAGTTGCGCAGAGTGTAGAACTGCTGGCCGATCGTCCACACGTTCGTGGTCATCAGATAGAGCACGACGCCGATCTGGACGTTCAGGCTGAAGAACAGCATGCCGAACGGCATGACGTAGAGCATGATCTTCTGGCTCTGCATCATCGGGTTCGGGACGGAGTTGTCCAGGTTGGTGTTCTTGGCCATCATCATGCGCTGCGTCAGGAACTGCGACGTGGCGTAGATGATCGCCATGATGACCGCGACGATCTGCAGGTTGGTCACCGAGTGGAGCCCGATGTTCTGCATCTGGGACGGCGTGTGGTGCAGGAAACTCAAGGACAGCGGGGCGCCGAAGAAGTTGGCGTGCTGGGCGCTGACCGAGTCGGTCTTGGACAGCGCGCCGACCGCGTTGCCCGCCGAGACGTGGCTGAGCACCCGGTACAGGCCCATGAAGAACGGCGTCTGCAGCAGGATCGGCATGCACGAGGCGAACGGGGAGGTCCCGTTGTCCTTGTACAGCTTCATCATCTCCTGCTGAAGCTTCTGCTTGTCGAGCTTGTACTTCTTCTGCAGGGCCTGGATCTGTGGCTGGAGTCGCTGCATGTTCTGCATCGACTTGATCTGCTTGCGGAACAGCGGGATCATCGCCGCGCGGATGGTGATCGTCAAGAAGATGATCGACAGCACCCAGGACGCCGAGGAACCACTGCCGAAAATCGCCCCGAACGCCCGGTGCCACAGCATCATCACGAAGCTGGTGGCCCAGATGATCGGGGAGAGGATTGTGTCGATCACGATCGCGCTCCTCGGCTGGACATCAGGTCGGGCCGGACCGCGTCGTGGGTCGGCCTGGCGGGCAAACCGACCATCTCGGTCCGGTCGGAAGTCTGTGTTGTCTCACCAGGGGAACTCGTCTCGTCCGTCGAGAGGTTCCGCGCCTGGTCGTCTTTCTCGCCCTCGGAGTGCTCGGGCTCAGTGTGTTCGGGCTCGGTGTGCTCGGGCTCGCGGGGCTTGACTGGATCGTATCCGCCCGAGCTCCACGGATTGCAGCGCAGCACCCGCCACACGGTCATGCCGCCGCCCTTGATCGCCCCGTGCGTCCGGACGGCCTCGTAGCCGTAGTGGGAGCAGGAAGGCTCGAACTTGCACACCGGGCCGCGCCAGTTCACGACCGGGCTCAAGACTATCTGGTAGAGCCGGATCAGCCCCATCAACACGTACTTCATCGCAACAGCTTCCGCAGGGCCGAGTCGAGGTCGGCGCCAAGAGTGGCCCAGTCCGCGTCGGCCGCCGGCGGCAACGCCCGGACCACCAGCCGCGATCCCGGGGGCAGCAGGTCCAACCGGGCCCGGACCAGGTGCCGCAGCCGCCGCTTGACGGCGGTGCGCACCACGGCCGGCCCGACGGCCTTGCTCACGACGAAGCCCGCCAGCACGGCGGAGTCAGCCGAGGGCGGCGGGTCGGTGGGGACCGTCAGGTGCGCGACGAGCGTGGTTCGGCCGGCCCGTCGGCCGCCGCGCACGGCCGCGCCGAAGTCCGCCGACCTCCGCATGCGGTGCGCGGAGGAGAGCACGGCGGTCGGAGAGGAAGCGAACCGCGGCTCAGGCCGACAGCTCGCTGCGGCCCTTGGCACGGCGGTTGGCCAGGATCGCGCGGCCGGCACGGGTCCGCATGCGCAGACGGAAGCCGTGGGTCTTGGCGCGACGGCGGTTGTTGGGCTGGAAGGTGCGCTTGCTCACTTGGGGGCTCCGCTTGTTAGTTGGCGCCCTTCAGGGCGGCGTCACTGCTCAGGTCTGTTCCGAAGTGCGCCAACAGGCTTACGCGCGCAGACGCGCGGCATCGGCAATCGACTTCTCGACCTGCTTACGGTACGTGCCGCCACCCGGAAGGGTCAAACCCGAGGTGGACCCGGCCGTCACCGGCCGCTCGGACACTATTATCCACAGGACCACCGTACTTGTGGATAACCGGGCCCACCCGCTACCGTCGGCCGGACCGCCGCCGATGCCGAGGTGCGGCATTTTGTGAGGTCCGCACCGCACCGACGAGCGCGGGACCTGTGAAAACGACAGATACGACGACCGGCGCGACCGCGCCCGGCATTATCCACAGCTGTACACAACCTCTGCGTACGACCTGTGGAAAGCCTGTGGGAAACGTGATGCAGACCTGTCGGCGCGGTAGGGCCGACAGCACAGAATGGAGCCGCAGGCCGTGTCCGACCCGCAAGGTTACACCCCGGTCCCGCCGCCTGCGGCCGCCCCCGGTGACGCGACCGCGCTGTGGCCCCATTTCCGCGCCCGCGTCGAGTCCGACGGCTCGCTGACCAAGAGCGAGCAGGCGTTCCTCATGATCCCGGAGGCCCGGACCGTGATCGGCGACACGATCGTGCTCGCCGTGCCGGACGACTTCTCCAAGAACTACCTGGAGCAGCGGCTGGAGCCGATGCTCACCACCCATCTGGCCGCCATGTTCGGCCCGGACATCAAGTTCAGCCTGTTCGTCGACAGGGCGATGGAGAACACACCGGCCCCGGCGTCCCCCAGCCC
>NZ_JAACYW010000121.1 GCF_015356825.1 Catenulispora rubra
CCCCGGTCCCCGCCCGCAGGCCCCCCGCCCGCGGGGCGGGTCATACCCCAGCGAAGGAGTACTCCATGTCGATGACCATCGACGTCGCGTTGAAAGAAGCCATGCGCACCGAGGGCGCGATCGGTGCGGCCCTGGTCGACTACGGCAGCGGCATGTCCCTCGGCGAGATCAGCGTCTCCAAGGAACTCGACCTGACCGTCGCCGCCGCCGGGAACACCGAGGTCGTCCGCGCCAAGATGCGCACGATGGAGATGCTCAAGATGAACGACACCATCGAGGACATCCTGATAACCCTCGGCCGCCAGTACCACATCATCAGACCCCTGACCTCCCGCAGCGGCACCGGCCTGTTCCTCTACCTGGCCCTGGACCGCACCCGCGGCAACCTCGCCCTGGCCCGCCACCAGATGCGCACGGTGGCCGAGAGCATCGAGATCTGAGCTCCCCCGGCACCACGCGGAGCTCCACAGGTTCGCGGCCACGCCGCCGCGGACACCGACGGCTGGTCGATCCAAGGAGGTGAGGCGCCTGCTTTCAGGCTGAACGGATTGGCTTATGACCGCCTGCGAGAAGTGCAGAAGTCTCTGGTGGGGAGCAGGCGGTCACCAACATCCCACCCAAAAGCTCCGCACCCGATGTCCGGTTCCCGGCCCCGGCTCCGACCTACAGGCGAGAGCGTCCGAGCCGGACGCCCCACCGTAAGGAGCGAAGCCGTGAAGTTCATGCTGCAGATCATCATCAACCCGAAGACCAACGAGTCCCTGACCGAGGAGCAGCAGGCCTCCGTGGGTCCCGCCCACGAGAAGCTGATCGGGATCATCTCGGCGTCCGGTGAGCTGGTCTCCATGGACGGCCTCGACGCGCCCGCCAAGAGCACCGTGGTCCGCGTGCGCGACGGCAAGACGGTGACCTCCGAGGGCTCGCTGTTCGAGGGCGACGACTACTTCGGCGGCTACTACATCGTCGATGTCGCTGACCAGGACCGCGCGGTCGAGCTCGCCGCCATGATCCCGGACGCGCAGTGGTCCGCCGTCGAGATCCGGCCGTACCTCGAGATGCCCGAGGAGGGCTGAGGCACCCCTGGGGCCGGGCCGGCGGCGGCGTTCGTCCGCCGCCGGCGGCGTGCGGCGCGCTATGCGCCCCGCCACCCGCCACCCGCACCACGCACCACGCACCACGCACTATGCGACACGCAGCATGCACCTCGCGGCACCGCAGCGCCGCACCTCCACCCGTGCGCACACCAGTTCCCCCGGGCACGTCCCAGCCGTGTCCGGATCCGCGCGCCGGCTCCGACCACCGGGTAGAGAAAGCGAACAGCGCCGCCGTGTGCTGCTCAACGGGAGAGAAGAAGGAGTACACCATGGACAGCGCCGTGGAGCCCGGGGCCATCGAGTCCCTGCGGGCCGAAGTCACCGGTGAGGTTCTCGTGCCGGGTGACGAGGGATACGAGGCCCTGGCCAACCTGATGGTCCACAAGGGCCACCCGGCGGCGATCGTCCGCGCCCGCAGCAACGACGACGTGGCCCGCGGCATCGCCTTCGCCGTCGCGCACGGTCTGGAGATCTCCACCCGCAGCGGCGGCCACAGCAACGCCGGCTTCAGCACCAACGTCGGCGGCGTGGTCCTGGACCTGACGCACCTGGACGGCGTCGAGGTGCTGAACGAGTCCGAGCGCCTGGTCCGGCTCGGCGCCGGCGCGCAGTGGTCGCACGTAGCGACCGCCCTGGCGCCGCACGGCCTGGCCTTCACCTCCGGCGACACCACGAGCGTGGGCGTCGGCGGGCTGCTGGTCGGCGGCGGCGTCGGCTGGATGGCCCGCAAGTACGGCCTGGCCCTGGACAGCCTGGTCGCGGCGGAGGTCGTGACGGCCGACGGCCGCGTGCTGCCGGCCAGCGCCGAGGAGAACCCGGACCTGTTCTGGGCGATCCGCGGCGGCGGCGGCAACTTCGGCGTGGTGACCTCCTTCACGGTCGTGGCCCAGCCGGTCGCGCAGGTCTTCTTCGGCCAGATCGCCTTCGCCCCCGACGAGACCGAAGCCGTCCTGCGCGGCTGGGCCGCGTACATGGACTCCGCCCCCGAGGAGCTCACGGCCACCGCCATGTGCTGGCCGACGTTCGGCGAGGCCCCGCCGCCGCTGGGCATCATGGTCTGCTACGCCGGCGACGACGACGCGGCCGCCGCCCTGGCCATCGACCCGATCCGCAAGCTCGGCACCGTCGTGGACGACCAGGTCCGCCTCATGCCCTACGGCGACGTCCTGCAGCCCATCAGCGACCTGCCCCCGGGCTGGCAGCCGCGCGTCCGCAACCGCCTCACCCCGGCGCTGACCGAGGACCTGGCCTCGACGATCCTCGCTCAGCAGGCCCACCTGCCGAACCTGTACGTCGAGATCCGTAGCATCGGCGGAGCCCTGAGCCTGGTGCCGGAGGACGCGACCGCGTTCGCCCACCGCTCCACGCAGGCCCTGATCATGGGTGTGCTGCTCGGCGACCCGGAGGGCAACGAGCCGCTGCTGCCGACCTACGAGGCGTTCTGGTCCGCGCTGGCCCCGTCGATGTCCGGCGCCTACAGCGGCTTCCTGAGCAACGTCCTCCAGGCGGACATCGACGCGGTCTACCCGCACCAGACCTACCGGCGGCTCGCGGAGCTGAAGCGGGAGTACGACCCCGACAACATCTTCCACCTGAACGTCAACGTCATCCCGGCCTGAGCCGGCGAGATCTGACGAAGCCGGGGCCGGGGCGTCGCCAGGCGTCCCGGCTCCGACTTTCGCGAACCTGGGAAAGCTCGAGCGGCGCCGTGCATCACGCACGGCGCCGCTCAGCGTTCGTCCTCACGCCGGAAGCATGCTCACCGGCACCCCGTTGAACACCGCGTTCCCCGAAACCGGATCCACCACGGCCTCATCAGTCAGAGCATTGGCATTGACCCCGGCGTTCTTCCGCGCCACCGCCTGCCCGCTGTCCTCGTGCCCCCAACCGTGCGGCAGGCTCACCACCCCCGGCATGATCGTCTCGGTGGCCTCCACCACCACCTCGACCTCCCCGGCCGCCGACCGCACCCGCGCCCGGTCCCCGAGCCCGAGGCGCGCCACGTCCTGCGGATGGACGTGCAGCGTGCACCGATTGCTGCCGCCGATCAGCGACGGCACGTTGTGCATCCAGCTGTTGTTCGACCGCAGATGCCGGCGTCCGATCAACACCATCTCCGGCACCGGATCCAGCAGCCGCGCCAGCAGCCGCGGCACGTCGGCCGCCAACGCCGTCGGCGCCAGATCGACCTTGCCCGAGGCGGTGCACAGGATCTCCGGCAGCCGCGGCTGGAGCGGACCGAGGTCCAGACCATGCGGCGCCTCGCGCATCGCCTCCAGCGACAGGCCATAAGACCCCAGCTTCAGCAGCGCGTCCAGAATCTGCTCGGTCCCGTCGTCGCCGTCCAGGCCGGCACGCATCTCCGGCACCGTAGCGAGCAACTGCCCGAGCAGCATCTCCTCCGCGCCAGAAGGATCGGCGTCAGGACCCTGACCAGCCAGCATCAGCAGCAGCTTGGCCAGGATCGCAGCCTCCGACCGCTGATCGTCGCGCAGCGGCAGCACCGGCGGCGAGAAGCGCGCGTAGTTGCGGACCATGATGATCTGCACCAGGAAGTCGAAGTGCGGGCTCTGCAGGATCCGCGGCGGCGGCAGGATCACGTTCGCGTGCCGCGTGGTCTCGTTCAAGTAGGGATCGACGCAGACCATGAAGTCCAGCTCCGACAACGCCCGAGCCAAGCGCGGCGCGCCCGGTGCGGACAGGGCCGGGTTGCCCCCGATCGTGATCAGAGCCCTGATCTTCCCCTCGCCCGGCGTCTCGATCTCGTCCGCCATGGTCGCGACCGGGAACTCGCCAAGCACTTCCGGCAGCCCGCGCACCCGGCTGTGCCAGGCGCCGGTGCTGAACGGCTGCCCGCTGCGGAAGATCTCCAGGGCCGCGGTCTTGGCGAACATGACGCCGCCGGGCCGGTCCAGGTTCCCCGTCAGGGCATTGATGACGTCGACCAGCCACTGCGCCGTCGAGCCGAACTCGGCGGTGCAGGTGCCGATCCTGGCGTACACCGACGCCGACGGCGCCGCCGCGAGCTCCCGCGCCAGCCGCACCGTCGTCGTGGCCGGCACGCCGCAGGCCCGCTCCACCGCCTCCGGCGTGAAGTCGCGAGCCAGGGTCCTGAGTTCGTCCAGCCCGGTGACCTCCACGTCCAGCGCGGTCAGGCTCTCGGCCAGCAGCGTGTGCACGATGCCGAACAGCAGGTACGGATCCGTCCCGGGACGGATGAACAGGTGCTCGTCGGCGAGTTCGGCGGTCCGCGTGAGCCGCGGGTCGACGACCACGACCTTGCCGCCGCGCTCCTGCAACGCCCGCAGGCGGCCCTTGAAATTCGGCGCCACGCACAGCGAGCCGTTGGACTCCACCGGGTTGGCCCCGAGGATCAGCATGTAGTCGGTGCGGTCCAGGTCCGGGACGGCCACCGCGAACGCGTCGCCGAACATCAGGCCGCTGGCGACGTGCTTGGGCATCTGGTCGATGGTGCTCGCCGAGTACACGTTACGGCTGCCCAGTACCTGCGTGAGCGGCTGCCGGTAGAGGAAGCCGGCCATGGTGTGGAACGTCGGGTTGCCGAAGTACAGCGCCACGGCGTCGCGGCCGTGTGCCGCCATCGTTTCGGTGAGCCCACGGTGCACCTCGGCGAACGCCTCGTCCCAGCTGGCCGGCCGCAGCTCCCCATCGGCCCGGTCCCGGACCAGCGGACGCGACAGCCGGTCCGGATCCTCGTCCAGCTGGCCCAGCGCCGCCCCCTTCGGGCACAGGAACCCCTTGCTGAACGGGTCGTCCTGGTCGCCCTCCACGCGCAGCACGGAGCCCGCGTCGTCCAGCGTCAGCCGCAGCCCGCAGGCCGTCTCGCAAAGGGGACACGTCCGCAGCGCAGTCTTCATGGTCAGGACGCTAGCAACGGCGCGGCGCCGTCCCTTCTCGCTGCGTGCGAAGCGGCGCGAACCGGTTCGGCACCCCCGAAGATGTCGTGCCTCGGCCGTGCGTGTGATCGTGGTGGCAGACCTGTCGAAGAGAGGATTCGCCATGGCTCCGCATGCCGAGCCGGCCACCGTCGCCGGACCGCTGACCGCCTTCCGGGAAGCCGATTCCGAAGCGCTGGCCGGGGCGTTCAGCCGCCTGGTCGGCACGTTCTGGACCGGCGGAGTGCTGACCGATCCCGCCTCGGCGCGGGACGCCGTCCCCGACCTGCTGGCCGCCTGGGACGGCGCCGACGCCGCGCATCGCGGCTACCTGGCGATCGCCCTCGGCCTGTTCGCAGAGGCCGAATACCCGGCGCTCGACGGCCCGGTCGCCACCGCCGTGCGCGGGGGACTGGACGCCGTCCTCGACGAGGTCCGCGGTACCACCGCCGTCACCCCGCTCACGCTGGCGTCGCTGTATCTGCTCGCGCACTTCCCGAACGAGCGGGCCCGCATCTGGTCCGCTTTCGACGGCGTCCCGTTGGACCCCGACGACCGGACCCGGCTGGACCGCGGGCTGACGCTGCTCGACCCCGATGACCCGGACCTGGGGCGGGCCTGGCCCTCGCCGTTCGACTGGGCCATCGACGAGCAGGAGCGGGAGTTCGACCGGGCGTGGATCAGGACCCTGACCCCCGAACAGGTCACCACGACCTGGAACGACGACACCCGCACGCTGTGGGCCACCGCCGGGGCCAAGGCGTTGTGGTCGGTGACCAACGGTGTGGTGCCCACTCCGGTTGCTGATCAGAGTCCTTACTGGGCGGCCCTGCACGAAGCGCCGGGAGCCGTCGACGCGACGTCGTTCGGCCGACACGAAGAAGCGCTGCGCTGCACCTCCTGCGGGAGCGCGCTCACCTTCCAGGCCAAGGGCGCGCGCTGCCAGAGTTGCTCCACGTTCTACCCGGTCACCGTCGGCGGGATCCTCGACCTGTCCCGCCGCGAGCGCTCCGGCGCCGGCGTCAGCGACGAGGCCGAGGACGTCGAGGCCGATGTGCTGCAGAACGCCGCCGTGATGAGCACCGTCGGCCAGCACTACGAGTCCGGGCTGCGTCCGGCGTTCCTGCGCATCATGGGCCAGAACTGGGACGGCGGCGTCACACCGGCGATCGAGGACGCGTACATCGCCGACCGGCTGCGCGCGGCGGCTGCGGCGCGCGCCGACGGACCGGTCCTGGACCTCGCGGCCGGCGCCGGCCGTTGGACCTGGGTGGTCACCGACGCCGTCGGCGCCGACCGGGTCATCGCCCTGGATCTCAACGACGCCATGCTCTACTGGCTGCGCGGTCGGCTGCCGCAGGTCGCCGCCGTGCGGGCCAGTGCCCTGGAGCTGCCGCTGGCCGACGGCAGCCTGACCGCCGTCAACTTCTGGAACGCCTTGCAGGCGGTGCCGGACCCGGCGCAGGCGCTCGCCGAGATCGGCCGCTGCCTGCGGCCCGGCGGGGTGCTGACGCTGATGACGTTCCGGTGGGCCGACGACGCGGTGTACCGGTACTTCCAGCACTCGCACATCTTCCCGGCCGCGCCCGACGGCTATGAGCTGTTCGAGCGGGAGGAGATCCGGGCGTGGCTGGCCGCCGCCGGGCTGAGCGTGGTCGAGGAGTCGGGGCCGGGGACGTTCGTGTTCATCACCGCGAAGCGGGAGGGCTGAGGCGTGGGCGGGGAGAACCCGACCGTCGTCGAGATACTGCTCGCCGAACACCCGGTTCGCGGCGGGTTCCTGGACCCGGTGCGGCAGCGGGCTGCGGAGTTCGAGGCCGCGCATCCCGGCTACGAGGTGCGCATTTCGACGTACCGGACGTTCGCCGGCGGCGACGAGTTCATCAGGATCCTGGGTTCCGGCCGCGTCCCGGCGATCGTCGACGTGTTCTTCACCGAGACCCAGCGGGCCCGCGACGCGGTCGCCGCGACCGACGGGCCGTTGTTCACGCCGGTGCAGCGCGCGGTCGCCGGACGTCGGGAGATCCTGGGTGAGCCGGTGGTCTTCGACGACTTCGTCGAGGCCGCGCACCGTTACTACAGCTACGACGGCGAACTGGTGTCGATGCCGTTCAGCGTCTCCACGGGTTTGCTGTATGCGAACACTGCGATGATGCGGGCGGCTGGGATCTCGGAGGTGCCGCAGGACTGGGAGGCGTTGGAGGACGCGTGCCGGGCCGTCATGCGGCTGGACGGCGGTCCTTCGCACGGTGTCGCGTGGGCCATCGACGGCTGGTTCTTCCAGCACTTCGTCAGCCAGCAGGGCGGCCTGCTGGTGGACCGGGACAACGGCCGGTCGGGCCGGGCGCGGAAGGTGGACCTGGCCTCCGAGGAGGTGCTGGCCTGGGCCAGGTGGTGGCAGCGGCTGCACAAGGACGGTCTGTACCTGCACACCGGCGTGGCCCAGGACTGGGCCGGGACGTTCGAGGCCTTCATCGGGGGCCGGATCGCGTTCCTCTACAACTCCTCGGTGATGGCCGAGCCGCTGGTGTCGGCCGCGGCGCAGGCCGGAATCGACGCCGTCACCGCCCGCCTGCCGCGCAACGGCGCCGTGCCGTACGCCGGCGACGTCCTCGGCGGCGACTCCCTGTGGCTGGCCGCCGGGCTGCCGCCGGAGGTGGAGGACGGCGCGCTCGCGTTCCTGCAGTACCTGCTGAACCCGGCAGCCGCCGCCGCGTGGCACAAGTCGAGCGGCTTCATCCCGGTGACCCACGGCGCGCACCGCCTGCTTGAAGCAGAAGGCTGGTTCGCCCAGAAACCGCACCACCTGACCGCCCCCGCCCAACTCGCCGCCTCCAACGGCTCCCCAGCCGCAACCGGCGCCCTGGTCGGAGACCTGGCGGGCATGCACGCCGACCTGGTCCAAGCCATGACGGACGTGCTGGAGCAAGGCGCCGACCCCGCGCGCCGCTTCGCGCAGGCAACGGCCACGGCGCAGGAGCGGCTGGACGAGTACAACGCGGCGCGATAGGCCACCACTAAGGATCGGCGGCACCACGCTGGTGCGGCCGGCGCGCGTCCAGGTCGGGACGCGCTGGGGCGCGGTAGTGAGGGCTGCCGCGCCCCTTTGGCATGCCGCGCTGTTTGAGCTCCGGCATGCGGACAGCATCGAGCCGCCGGCACCAGATCGGTACCGGCGGCCTCGGTCGTGTCAGGGCTTGGAACTTACCGCGACCCGGCCACTGGAGCCTTCGCCGCCTCGGAACCGTCCCCGGCCCCAGCCCCCTCCGCCACCGCCGGCGGCACCGCGGCGGGTCCCGCCGGCCCGCGCAGCGCGTTCAGCAGCACCCGCGCGACCATCGCCGGCCGCATCAGCTGCTCCGGCCGGTCGATCATGCCGGCGGCGCGCATGTAGCCGCGCGTCACCGAGCTGTCGCGGGTCGCGGCGACCTGGACCATCGTCAGGTAGCGCTGGCCCATGCGGACCTTGAAGTCGCGCTTGCCCTCCACGCCCTCGAAGCCCAGATCGACCGTGCGCGTCATCTCCCACGGCGGGTCGATGACGTCGTGCGCCAGGTCGCGGAAGTACTGTGCGGCGTCCGGGGTGGCGCCGGAGTGCAGGTGACGGCGCAGTGTCAGGGCGGACAGCGCCGCGACCGTCATGCCCTGCGCGTAGACCGGGTTGAAGCAGGACACTGCGTCGCCGATCACCAGCAGCCCGGCCGGGAAGCGGGTCATCTGCTCGTAGCGGCGGCGCTGGGTGGTCGGGAAGCGGAACGCTACCGGCTCGTCCAGCGGCTCGGCGTGCTTGAGCGCCTCGTGGATGTCCGGGACCGGCAGGCCCTTGACGAACTCGTACAGCCCCTCCTGGTCCGTCGGCGGGTGGTCGCCGAGGATGCCGTAGACGGTCAGCAGGGTCTTGTCGCCCTCGGTCTTGGTGAAGATGCAGCCGCGCGGGACGTCGGGGGAGGCGACCGCGATGATGGCGAGGTCGCCGTTGTAGGGGTCGGCCTTCATCTTGTAGTTCTGGGTGACGTAACCCAGCCCGATGTTGGTCCGCTCCTCCTCGACCCGCGGGTAGCCCATCTCCTCCAGCCACACCGGGGTGCGCGAGCCGCGCCCGGTCGCGTCGACCACCAGGTCGGCCGCGATGGTCTCGCCGGGCTCGCCGCTCTTCTGGACCTTGACCCCGGTCACCTGCGCGTGGTCGGCGGTGGCGGTCAGGCCCAGGATGTCGCAGCGTTCGACGAAGCGGACGTTCGCCAGCTCCGCCGTGCGCTCCCGGATCCGGCGCTCCATCAGCGGCGCCGAGGCCGGGACCGCGATGTAGCCGATGTCCGCGCGCTTGACCGGGCGGCCGCGGAAGTACCAGCGGACCGAGCCGGAGAAGTCGCCGAACGGGGTGCCGTCGGCGATGAGCTGGTCGGTGATGCCGGGGTAGAGCTCCTCCATCACCACCCGGCCGCGCACGTGCATGGCGTTGATGTGCTTGCCCTGGGGGCGTCCGCGGCGCGGGCCGTCGACGCCGGTGACCGCGTCCCGGTCGACGACCAGGACCTCGTCGTAGGCCTCGGCGAGCACGCGGGCCGCGAACAGCCCGGCGATGCTGCCGCCCAGTACGACGGCGCGGGTCGGGGCGCCGTCGGCCGCCGGCCGGGTTGCTTCCTGGGGCATCTCGCCCACCTCCTGGGGATCGGGTGCCGGGGATGGCGTATCAGCTTCACGATGTGGTCCCCGCCCCCCGCCGGGCATCTCCTGGATTGCGAGCCGACAGCCGCCGCGACCTGCGCAAGTACGGAGATGAGGGCCCTGATCGCGGCCGCGACCATGGACCGGGGACCCGGTGGATCCGGTCCCAGCCCGACAGACCCAGCCCGAGAGTCCCAGCCCGAGAGGAGAAGCCATGGAGAGCGCGGCAACCACTGGCGACCGGCCCGAGGCCGACGGGATCGCCGAGATGTTCGACGAGTCGTCCGACATGTCGAACGCCTTCAACGACGGCCAGGTGCACCTGGCCTACTGGTACGACGACGAGGACCAGGCCCCGCTGATCGAGGCCACGCAGCGCCTGACCCGCAAAGTGGCCGACTCGCTGCGCCTGCGCAAGGGCGAGCGCGTCCTCGACGTCGGCTGCGGCCTCGGCGCCCCGGCGATCCAGCTCGCCACGGAATACGACGTGGAGGTCACCGGCGTCAACATCAGCACCCGCCAGGTCGCCGAGGCGCACGCCCGGGCCCGCGCCGCCGGACTCGGCGACCAGGTCACCTTCCAGACCGGTGACTACCGCGCGCTGGACTTTCCGGACGGCAGCTTCGACGCCGTCGTCGCGATGGAAGCCCTGGTCTACGTCAGCGACCTCGCACCCACGCTCCGCGGCCTGCACCGCGTGCTGCGCCCCGGCGGTCGCCTGTCCCTCACCGAGCCGACCCGCGAAGGGCTCGGCGTCGTGGCCGCCAGCCGGTTCGCCGCGAACTTCGGCTCGAAGTGGCTGCTGTCGGTGGCCGAGTGGCTGGATCCGTTGCGCGAGGCCGGATTCGAGCTCCTTGAGTACCTCCAGTGTGGGCCGCGAGTGTTCGGCATGGGTCCCAAGTACGTGCACGCCGTGGAGACGCGCCGCGCGGAGCTGGCCGCGCAGTTCGGCGACGCCGCCGTCGACGAACTCCGCCAGACGCTGGAAACCTTCTTCGCACCGGGGGAGACGGGCCAGATCGGCTACGCGGTCATCACCGTGCAGAAACCCTGGAACTGAATCGCCTCGCCGCGGGTGCCCGACGAGGCCGCGGCCACCCGACATCCACCCCGGATGTCCGGTGACGCGAGTCTGCTCCGACTACCTCCAGAGCCGCGCCCGACCAGGGCGCCCGCAGGCGAGGGAAAAAGCACCGTGAAGTACATGCTGTTGATCTACAACAACCCGGACAACATCGAGGCCATGTCCGAGGACGAGCGCGAGGCCTCGATGAGCGACGTCGACAGCATCCTGGCGGAGCTCGCGGCCTCCGGCGAGATGGTCGGCGGCGAGGCCTTGGCGCACCCGTCGACCGCCAAGACCGTGCGGGTGGTCGACGGCGTGCCCGAGGCCACCGACGGCCCCTACGTCGGGGCCAAGGAGATGCTGGCCGGCTACCTGACGATCGAGGCCGACAGCGTCGAGCGCGCGGTGCAGATCGCCTCGCGCTGGCCGGACGCCCGGCACGGGGCTATGGAAGTCCGCGCGGTGATGCATCCCGGCGGCATGGAGATGTGAGCATCCGCACCGACGTCGAGGAGCTGCTGCGCCGCCTGGCGCCGCAGGTGCTCGGTGCCCTCGTGCGCCGCTACGGACAGTTCGAGGCCTGCGAGGACGCGGTCCAGGAGGCCCTGCTCGACGCGGCCGTGCAGTGGCCGGCCGACGGCGTCCCGGAGCGCCCGGCCGGCTGGCTGACCACCGTCGCCTCCCGCCGGCTGGCCGACCAGGTCCGCAGCGAGAGCGCCCGACGGCGCCGCGAGGCCGCGGTGGTGGCGCTGGAGACGCCGCTGGAGCCGGTGGTGCCGGGCCCGGACGACGACGACCACACGCCCGACCGGGACGACACCCTCCTGCTGCTGTTCCTGTGCTGCCACCCGGCGCTGTCGCCGTCCTCGCAGATTGCGCTGACCCTGCGGGCGGTCGGCGGCCTGAGCACCGCCCAGATCGCGGCGGCGTTCCTGGTCCCCGAGGCCACGATGTCGCGCCGGATCCTGCGCGCCAAACAGCGCATCAAGGCGACGGACATCCCTTTCCAGATGCCGCCGGCGGACAAGCGCGACGCCCGCCTGCGGGTCGTGCTCCACGTCCTCTACCTGATCTTCAACGAGGGCTACACGGCCAGCTCCGGACCCGACCTCCAGCGCGCCGAACTCGCGCACGAGGCGATCCGCCTGACCCGCGCCGTCCACCGCCTCCTGCCCGACGACAACGAGGTGGCCGGGCTGCTCGCGCTCATGCTCCTCACCGACGCCCGCCGCCCGGCCCGCACCGCGCCCGACGGCGCGCTGATCCCGTTCGCCGAACAGGACCGCGGCCTGTGGGACCCGGTGTCGCTGAAGGAAGGGGTCGAACTCATCACCAGCACGCTGGCCCGCGGCCCCCTCGGGCCGTACCAGCTCCAGGCCGCGATCGCCGCCGTGCACACCGAAGCACCGCGCCTGGAGGAGACGGACTGGCCCCAGATCCTGGCCCTCTACGAGCTGCTGTCGCGGGTCTCGGCCAACCCGATCGTGGCCCTCAACCATGCGGTCGCGATCGCGATGGCGCACGGCCCCCAGGCGGGCCTGGCGATGCTGCGCACCCTGGACTCCGACGGCCGGCTGGCCGACCACCACCGCCTCGAAGCGGTCCGGGCGCACCTGCTGGAGATGGCCGGCGAACCGGGCCCGGCGCGGGACAGCTACCTGCTCGCCGCGCACCGCACCACCAGCCTGCCCGAACGGCGCTACCTCGAAGCACGCGCGGCGGCAATCACGAAGATGCACGGCCCGGCCGGCGCTGATGAGAATCGAGACGCGGCCACATAACAGTGCACTGATCATCCGTTCACACCTCGCCCCGGGATCTTCCACGTCTGGCCGATCGCATCCGTGACGGACTTGAGCCGCATCACTCTGATCGATTCCCTCCACAACGCCAGCGTCAGCCTTCACCGAGGAGAGATCTCACATGACGACGACGTCGGACACCCAGCCGACAACCGCGGCGCTCTCACTGCAACAGCAGTTCCTCTGCATCTTCGCCCAGGGCTTCGAAACCGGGCCGTTCGGGCCGCACTACACGGAGGTCTTCGCCTGGCGGGTCCGCGGCCGCGTCGACGAGCGCGCCATGCGCCGGGCGCTGGCCGACGTGGTCGAGCGGCACGAGGCGCTGCGCACCCTGGTGGACCTGGAGAACGGCGGCGCGCAGCATGTGCTGCCCGCCGTCCAGCCCGAGCTGCTGCTGGTCGACCTCGACGGCTCGCCCGGCGCGGACCGGGACCGGCGCTCCGAGGAGCTGATGATCGAGGCCGAGACCCGGCTGTTCCCGGCCGACCGGATCCCGTTGATCCGGGCCGTCCTCGGCCGCTTCGACGACGAGGACTCCGTCCTGGTCCTGTGCGCGCACCACAGCGCCGCCGACGTCTGGTCGATCCAGGTGATCCTGCAGGACCTGGCGGAGAGCTACACGGCGCGCGCGGCCGGCAAGGAGCCGCAGCTGCCCGAGGCGACCCAATACCGCGACTACGTCGTCGCGCAGCAGCAGGACGCCGCCGGGCCGAAGGTGGCCGCCTCGCGTGCCTACTGGCGGGAAGCGCTGCGTGGCGCCAAGATCATGGTCGCGCCGGTGCACCCCACGGGTCAGACCCCTGCGACGAGCTATCACCGCTTCACCACCGAAGCGCAGCTGAGCACCGAGGTGTCCAAGCTCGCCAAGGCGACGCGCAGCTCGACGTTCATGGTGCTGCTGGCCGCGTTCACCGTCTTCGTCAACCGCCGCACCGACGCGACCGACATCGTGGTGCCCACGTTCGGGCCGGGCCGCGAGCCCCGCTTCCAGTCCACGGTCGGATCGTTCTTCAACTTCGTCCCGCTGCGCGTGGACCTGGACGGCTGCCGCACCTTCCGCGACGTCATCGCCCGCACCAGGAAGGCCTGCGTCGGCGCGTTCTCGCACGAACTGCCGCTGTTGCACGTGCTCGCCGAGGCGCCCGAGCTAATGTCCTCGGCCGGCCCCGACGCGGTGCCGACCCTGTTCCAGGCCGTCCAGCCGCCGTATCTGATGCAGGGCAACCGGATCGGCGACCTGGAGTACACCGCGATCTGGCGGCGCGTCATCCCGCAGCCGCTCGGCTCCGACACCCCCGACGGCATGATCTGGTCGATGCACCTCAGCGACACCGAAGTGGTCGGCGGCCTCAGCTTCAGCCGCCACCTGTTCGAGCGGGCCGAGGTCGAGGAGCAGGTGGCCGGGTTCCTCGGGGTGATCGGCGAGATGGTGGCCGACCCGGACTCGGAGATTCGAGGGACGACGCGATGACGACCACTGAGAACACCGTAAACGTCGTGCGTGGCACGGCCACGTCGGCCGAGCCGGACGTCACCCCGGCCGTGCTGATCGAGCGGGCCAAGGCCATGGTGCCCGCGCTGGTCGCGCGCCAGGCCGAGACCGAACAGCGCACCTACTACGCCGAGGACACCCACCAGGCGTTCCGGGACGCGGGCTTCTACCGTGTCACGGTGCCCAAGCGGTACGGCGGCTACGAGTTCGGCTTCGACACCTTCCTGCAGATCGCGATGACCCTGACCCGCGCCTGCGCGTCTACAGGCTGGATGTATTGCCTGGGAGCGGCGCACTCGCTGTTCGCCGGCAGCATGTTCGGGGGGAAGGCGCAGGCTGAGATCTTCAGCGGCGGCGACTTCATCGCGCCGCTCGTCAACGCTCCCTACGGAACAGCCCGGCGTGCCGAGGACGGCGGCTGGATCCTGGACGGCGTGTGGCGGTACTGCTCCGGTGCGCCGTACGCGACCCACCTGATCGGCAACACCATGATCGCCGGGGACGACGCCGACACCTCGGCCCCGCCGCGCCGACTGCTGTTCATCGCACCCCGCGACCAGTGGGAGATGCTCGACGACTGGGGCGGGCAGCTCGGCCTCAAGGGCAGCGGATCGCACAGCATCCGGATCGCGGGCGGACGCATCCCCGAGCACTTCGGCATCGAGGTCAACTTCGAGGAGATCTCGGTCACCGAGGGCACCCCGGGCCGCGAGCTGCACGAGCACCCGCAGTACGGCGGTGCGCCGGCGAGCTCGATGGCGCTGGAAGGCGCGCACATCGCGGTGGGCATGTGTCAGGGCGCGCTGGAGGCTTACACGGAGCTGATGTTCTCCCGCACCACGATCCTGCCGCCGTTCGGACCCCGTGCTGAGGACCCCGATTTCCAGCTCTGGTACGGCAAGGCCAGCGGCATGATCGACGCTGCCGAAACCCTGGTGCTGGCAGCGTCGCGGCGCTGGCACGAGCTGGCCGGGGAGCCGGTCGGGGCGTTCACCGCCGAGGAGGACCTGCGGATCGCGATCACCTGCCGGGAGGGCACCGAACTGGCTTGGCGGGCCGTCGACGAGATCCTTCAGCCGACCGCCGGCAGCCCGGCCGTCCGGGAGGGGACGCGTCTGGAACGCGTCTGGCGCGACCTCTCCACCGGCCGCACGCACGCCAGCTCCGCCGTGCTCCTCACCACCGTCGCCAACCGCGGGTATGCGCAGCTGAAGCTGGCCGGCGCGCGTCGTTGACCCGCAACAGGCCGGCGGCGGGGCGAATGCGCCCCGCCGCCGGCTCGGTCGTGCTTCGTCGTGCTCGGTCGTGCCCAGTCGTTCTCAGCCGTGTCCAGAGCCGGTTCAGAGATGGATCGGCAGCGTGCGGCGGCCGTTCATGATGAACGTGCCCTGCCCGGCCAGTTCCTCGGGCTCCACCGCCAGCCGCAGATCGGGGAAGCGCGCGAACAGTGCCTCCACCGCGATGCGCACCTCCATCCGGGTCAGCGCCGGGCCGACACAGCGGTGCACGCCGTGGCCGAACGCCACGTGCCGCTTGTCCGCGCGCAGGACGTCGAACTCCCCGGCGTCGGCGCCGTGCAGCTCCGGGTCGCGGCCGGTCGCGGCGAAGGCGACCACCACCGGGTCGCCCCGGGAGATGGTCACGCCGGCGACCTCGACGTCCTCCGTCGCGAACCGGAACGGCAGGTGTGCGACCGGCGCGTCGGCGCGCAGCGTCTCCTCCACCACGTCCTCCCAGTCCACCTCGCCGGTCGCCGCCAGGGCGCGCTGGCCGGGCCGGGTGAGCAGCGCCAGCACGGCGTTGACGATGAGGTTCCGGGCCGGTTCGGCGCCGGTGTTGAACATCAGTTGTGCCAGGCCGACCAGTTCGGCGTCGGAGTCGGCGTCGGGGCCCGAATCAGCCCTCGAATCAGCCGCCGAGCCAGCCCCAGCATCAGAGCCCGTATGAACCCCGGCCACCGGGCATCCTCCGCTCGGCGACGAAGCCGCGATCAGATCACTGATCAGATCCTCTCCGGGTTCCCGCCGCTTCTCCACGACCAGTGCCGCGATCTTGCCCTGCAGCGTCAGGAAATCCGCCCGTGCCTTCTGCGGATCCGGCTCGACGTACCCCGCGAGGCCCAAGACGCCGTCCGGGTCGCCCTCGGGCACGCCGAGCAGTTCGCCGATCACCCGCGTCGCGACCTGGTGCGCGTACTGTGCCTTGAGGTCGACCGGCTCGCCCGGCTGCTTCGCCGCGTACTCGGCGAGCTCGTCCAGGGCGCGCGCCACGATCCGCTCGACCCGCGGCCGCAGCGAGGCGATCCGCTGCGGGCTGAAGGCACCGGCGACGAGCTTGCGCTGGCGGTTGTGCTGCTCGCCCTCGTTGGTGGACATGTTGTCCATCCGGGCCCAGGCGATCAAGGGGAAGTCCGGGGCCAGGTCGCCCTGAACGTAGGCCGACCAGTGCTCCCGGGCGTTCTTGGAGAACCGTTCGTCCGCCAGGATCTGCCGGGCGGCGTGGTAGCCGGTCACCGACCAGGCCGGGAGCCCGCCGGGCAGCAGCACCCGGGTGACCGGCCCGCGGGCCCGGAGCCGGGCCGCCTCGCCGTGGATGTCGGTGCCGGCCGGATCGATGACGAACAGCGAGTCGTCGTCCACGTCTACCTCCTGTGAGGACGGATCGGTACAGATCCCTCCCATGGTGTGCGGAGGCCGTCGTCGCAGGGTTCTTCGACGGTGCCCGGTGGCAGGGCAGTTCAGGAGATGTGTCGCATATGCGGGGGCTGCGAAAGTCGAAATCGATGGCGTCGGGACTCCCCCCAACACCGGAGCACCTCTGACTTCATTTGAGGAGCAGCGACATGACCACTCAGCAGCAGCCGGCCACCGCGGACATCGCCCAGCGGGTCGCCGCGATCTGGACCGACATCCTGGGTCCGGGCTCAGACCGGGCCGGCGCCACCTTCTTCGAACTCAACGGACAGTCCATCGCCGCGGTGCGGATCGCCGCGGCGGTGGAGGAGCAACTGGGTGTCACGCTCGACATCGGGGATCTGTTCGAGGACCCGGATTTGGAGACGTTGACCCGGGACATTCTGGCTCGCGTCGAGGGGTGAACTCTGATGCCTGAACTGATGCACGTCACCCCCGCTGTCCCGCTCGACGACATCGTCGAGATCCTGGAGCGCGACGGCGCGGTGATCGTCGAGGATTTTGTTGACGCCGAAACGCTCGCCGCGCTCCAGGCGGATCTCGCGCCTGGGCTGGAGGCGGCGGGCTACAGCGAGAGCGGCTACGACGGACAGAAGACCAAGCGGCTGTCGAGCCTGTTCCACCGCTCGCCGCGGCCTATGACTGATGTGGTGCTGCAACCGCAGTTTCTCGGTGCGGCTCGGCGGCTGTTGCAGCAGCCCACGCACATGTGGATCGGCAAGGTCCGGATGGACGTGACGCCGAGCATCCAGGTGAGCTTCACGCAGGCGATCAGGATCGATCCGGGCCAGGGCCGTCAACCGCTGCACCGCGACGATGCGATGCATCTGTGGCGCCATCCGGGGCCGCCGTGTCGGTTGCAGTTGATGCTGGCTATGACCGAGTTCACGGCCGCCAATGGCGCGACGCTGGTCATCCCCGGTAGCCATCACTGGGATGACGAGCGGGCTCCGGCGTACGCCGAGACGGTGCCGGCGGTCATGCCGGCGGGAGCCGCGCTGCTGTGGCCGGGCGGCGTCTACCACGGCGGCGGCGCCAACACCACAGACACGCCGCGCTACAGCCTGTCTGTCGGGCTCGATCTGGGGAACCTGCGGCAGGAGGAGAACCAGTACCTTGCCGTGCCTCGGGAGACGGTGCAGACGTTGCCGGAGGAGGTGCAGCGGCTGCTGGGGTGGGACCGGTGCCCGCCGGGGCTGGGCCAGGTCGAGACGCAGGATCCGATTCTGCTGCTGGAGCGGACGCGGCAGGAGCTCGCCACCAAGCCGCGCGGCGCGAATCCGTTGGTGTAGTTGGTGTAGCGGTTGAAAGGTGATCGCGGCCGGTGTGCTCTGCGAAGGCAGGCGCACCGGCTGCGGTTTGCGGGTGGCGCAGTTTGGTTGAGCCCCGCACGTTGCGCTGGCGGCTGGCGGTTTTCGCGTGCACGAGCACGCATGAGTCCGAGTCACTGCGCATGCGTTTGGTCTGGCGGCTGCCGGCCGCGTTTGGTGGGCACCTCGAGGCCTCCGGCGGGCGCTCCTCGACGAGGGGGCGACCCGCGCGACCTGCTTTTTGGCGGCGGCCCGCGACGGTTCGGCGTCCTATCCGCTGTTGCCTGCGTCGCGTTGTTTGGTGGCGGTGTTGCTTGTGGTCGCCGGGTTCTGTGCCCCTCGCCACGTCGTCGCCTTACGGAACCAGGCCGGTCCGGTGGTGTCCAGCCGCATCGCTGCTGCTGTGGTACTGCTCCGTTCGGCTGGACACCACCGGCCCGACCAGGTTGGCTTCGCCCGCCGACGCGGCGAGGGACCCAGAACCAACACCCCGCATGGTCCTTCGGACCCCCGAACCACACCACCGGCCGCGCTGGCCCGCAGCCACCAGCGCAACCTCCCCGCCAGTCCTCACGGGCAAATCTGTGCGCACCCTCGAAGATGCCGCTCGCCTTGGCGCCCCGCAGACTCCACACCCGAGACCCGCTGTGGCTCTCTCCCGGCCCCCTTGTGATGAGGCAGGTAAACATGACAGAGGCAACGGCACCACGTACGGCCAGGCTGCCCTCCCTGACCGCGCTGCGATTCGTCGCGGCGTTCCTGGTCTTCGCCTGCCATGCGGAGTTCCTGGGCGTGTTCAGTGATGCGACGGTACAGAGTAAGTACACCTTCATCGCCAACAATGGGGGCGCGATCGGTGTCTCGTTCTTCTTCGTGCTCAGTGGGTTCGTGCTGACGTGGGTCGCCAGGTCGTCTGATACGAGGGGTCAGTTTTGGCGGCGGCGGTTCGTCAAGATCTTCCCGAGTCATGTCGTGGTGTGGGTGCTCATCGTGGCGACGTTCGTGGTGGGGGGTACGCAGACCAAGGTCGGGCCGGCGATCGCCAACCTCTTTCTGGTGAACGCCTGGGTGCCGAGCATGAACAATCTCGATTACGCGGTCAACGGGGTTACCTGGTCGCTGTCCGCGGAGATCGGCTTCTATATTCTGTTCCCGTTCCTGATCGTTGTCATAAACAAGATCCGGCCCGGTCAGCTGTGGTACTGGGCTGTCGGTGTGGCGGGGTTGTCGCTGTCGATTCCGGTGCTGTCCAAGGCGTTCCTGCCGGACTCTCCGACGTTTCCGGGGTTCGACGGGTTCTCGTGGCCGCAGATGTGGTTTGCCGACCAGTTTCCGTTGGTGCGCTGCTTGGAGTTCGTCGTCGGCATCCTGTTCGCGCGCATCGTTCTGAGCGGGCGGTGGGTTCGGATCGGCCTGATGCCGGCTGCGCTACTTGTGGTCGCAGTGTATGTGCCGACGATGTGGTTGCCGCAGCTCTGGACGTTCGCCGCGCCCTACTCGTTTCCGGTCGGGCTGCTGGTTGCGGCGGCCGCCGCTAGTGACGTCGCGGGGCGGCGTACGGTGCTGACCCATCGTTCGGCGGTGTGGTTGGGCGAGATCTCGTATGCGTTCTTCCTGATCCATCTCAGTGTGCTGCATGCCGCGCAGGCGGCGTTCAAGGGGGAGTGGATGGGGTACGGCGACTACGACCCGACGTCGTGGAACACGCCGGTGGCGGTGTTGTTCCTGCTGGGCTGCCTGGCGGCCAGCATCTTTCTGTCCTGGCTGCTCTATCGGTTCGTCGAGGTGCCGGCCATGCGGAAGTGGGCCAGGCCTCGGTCGCGTCGGCTGGCGCCAGCGGTGCCCTCCGATGAGGTCAACGCTCCCGCGATCACCGGCTGAGCCGGGTGCGGCGTTCCGCCCGGTACCCGATGCAGCGGGTGCCGGGCGGAACGTTTGTCAGGACTCGGTTACCGCGGCGTGCTCGGCGATCGGGTCCGGGTCGGTGGACGCTTCCGCGCCGGCGTCCGGTGCCGCTGCCTTCTGTCGCAGCGTCGTCCAGGTCAGGATCAAGACGGTCGCGATGATCACGATGCCGCTGACGGCCACCACGTTCAGTCCGTCGCTGAAGGCGTTGCGGGCCGTGGTCAGCAGGGAGTGGGACTGGTCGGCCGGGAGCTTGGCGGCGGCTGCGACCGCGTCGGCCAGGGTCTGCTTCGCTCCGGTGACCGCCGAGCCGGCCATGCCGGACTGGTAGACCGCGGCGCCGACGCTGCCGAGCAGGGCCAGTCCGAGGGTCGAGCCGAAGACGTTGGCCGTCTCCGACATCGACGCCGCCGAGCCGGCCTTCTCCGGTGGGGCCGATCCCACGACCAGGTTGGTGCCCAGCATGAACAGTGGTCCGATGCCCAGTGCGCACAGGGCCACGCTCGCCGACACCAGAGCGGCGCTGCTGTGGCTGTTCACCGTGCTGAGCAGGATCATGCCCACGGCGCACAGTGTGAGGCCGCCGATGATCACAGTGCTCTGCTGGACCTTCTGGATGATCGCCGGGGTGACCATGACGCCGATGGCGATGCCCAGGCCCGTCGGGGCCTGCCACAGCCCGGCCTTGGCCGGCTGCATCCCGAGCACGCTCTGGATGAACTGGCTGGTCATCAGGCCCAGGCCGGCCAGCGAACCGGAGGCCAGCAGCATCGCCAGCAGCGAGCTGCTGAAGCGGATGTTGCGGAACAGCCGCAGGTCGAGCAGGGGGTTGGGCAGGCGCAGCTGGCGGCGGGCGAACGCGATGGCGAAGCCGGCGCCGACGACGATCGCCGCGATCGCGATCGCCGGGGAGCTGCCGCTGCCCACGGCCAGCTGCTTGATGCCGTAGATCACCGGCAGGATCGCGACCAGCGACAGGACCACGCTGGCCAGGTCGATGCTTTTGGCCTCGGGGTCGCGGTACTCCGGCAGCAGGATCGGGCCGACGATCAGCAGGAGCAGCATCACCGGTGTGCCGAGCAGGAAGACCGAGCCCCACCAGAAGTGTTGCAGCAGTAGTCCGCCGACGACCGGGCCGAACGCGGCGCCGCCGAACTGGCAGAACGCCCACAGGGAGATGGCCATCGTCATCTGCTTGGGGTTGCGGAACATGTTGCTGATCAGGGCCAGCGTCGACGGCGACAGCGTGGCGCCGGCCACGCCGAGCAGGGCCCGGGCGATGATCAGCTCCAGGGGGCTGGTCGAGAAGGCTGCCAGCAGCGAGGCGGCGAAGAAGCCGGCCGCGCCGATCATGAGCAGCTTTCGGCGGCCGATCCGGTCACCGAGGGTGCCCATGGTGATCAGGAAGCCGGCGAGCATGAAGCCGTAGATGTCGGTGATCCACAGTTGTTCGGTGCCGGTCGCGTGCAGGTCGGCGCTCAGGTGGGGCAGCGCCAGGAACAGGCCGCCGATGTCGAAGGCGACGAGCAGCGTGGGCAGCGCCAGTGCGGCCAGGCCCAGCCACTCCCGGCGTCCGGCCAACGGTGCCGCGTCCGGAGTCGTGTCACTCATGGCAAATCCTTCCTCGCTCACCACAGTGGTCGGCACCCCGCGCGTGGCGCCTTCATCTGGTGGTCGGAGCAGATCCGGAAAACCCGACACCTGAGCCGTTGTGAGTTCCGCCGGTGGGGTGGCGATCGCCGGAAGTGCCGCGGAGGGGTGCACCTTCGAGCTTGCGAGAGCTCCGGCGCATGGCCGGGTCGCGCGGCGTCGAGAAAGCCAGTAGGCCTCCAGCCACTGGCTCCGGGCATCGGCGGAAGGACCCCTGATCACATGACTGACACGACTTCGGCGGCGCCCCCGCCGGCCGGCCGGCGGGAGTGGGTCGGTCTGGCCTGCCTGGCCCTGCCGACCCTGCTCGTCGCGCTGGACATCGGCGCGCTCTTCCTCGCGCTCCCGCACCTGAGCACCGACCTGCACGCCAGCGCCACGCAGCAGCTGTGGATCACCGACATCTACGGCTTCATGCTCGCCGGCTTCCTGATCACCATGGGTACGCTCGGCGACCGCGTCGGGCGGCGCCGGCTCCTGCTGATCGGCGCGGCCGGGTTCACCGCTGCGTCGGTGCTCACCGCGTTCTCGACCAGCCCGGCGATGCTCATCCTGGCCCGCGGCCTGCTCGGCGTGGCCGGGGCCACGCTCGGGCCCTCGACGCTGGCCCTGATCAGCAACATGTTCCGGCAGCCGCGCCAGATGGGCATCGCCATCTCGCTGTGGGCCGGCTGCCAGTTCGGCGGCGCGGCTCTGGGGCCGGTCATCGGCGGCTTCATGCTGGAGCACTTCTGGTGGGGGTCGGTCTTCCTGCTGGGTGTGCCGTTCATGGTCCTGCTGATGATCCTGGGCCCGCTGTTCCTGCCGGAGTACCGCGACGAGAACGCGGCCCGGCTGGATCTGGTCAGTGTGCTGATGTCGCTGTGCGCGATCCTGCCGGCGATCTACGGCGTCAAGCAGCTGGCCGCCGGGGACTCCGGCACGCTCTACGTGCCCTCCGCCGCGATCGCCGTCGGTCTTGCGTTCGGCATCCTGTTCGTTCGCAGGCAGCTGAGCGTGGAGCATCCGCTGGTCGATCTGAGCCTGTTCCGGACGCGCGCCTTCAGCAGTGCCCTGTCGGCGATGATGCTGGCCTGCGCGACGTTCGCCGGCGCGAGCTTCATGAGCAGCCAGTACGTCCAGAGCGTCCTGGGCCTCACCCCGGCGCAGGCCGGTGCCTGGCAGGCCCCGGCCGGGGCGGGCATCGCCGCCGGCGTGCTCCTGGCCCCGGTCCTGGTCCGGCGCTTCCAGGCCGCGACCGTCATCCGCGCCGGCCTGCTGGTCTCGCTGCTGGGCCTGCTCCTCATGACGCTGCTGACGAGCACCAGCGGCCCGGTGCTCGTCTCGGTCGGCGTCGGGGCCGTGGCGATCGGCGTCGGACCGCTGTTCGCCCTCGGCACCGGGCTCATCCTGGGCTCGGCCCCGCCGGAGAAGGCGGGCTCGGCGGCGTCGATGTCGGAGACCAGCAACGTCTTCGGATCGACCATGGGCCTGGCGATCCTGGGCAGCGTCGGCGCCGCCGTCTACCACGGCCGGATCGCCGAGCACAGTACGGATCCGACCGTCCGCCAAACCGTCGCCGACGCCGTGGCCGCCGCGCACGCCATGCCGGACGCGCGGCAGTCCGCCGCGCTGCTCCAGCACGCCCGCGTCGCCTTCACCGACGGCATGAACACCGTGGCGGCGATCGGCGCGGTCGTCATCGCCGTCCTGCTGGTCCTCACCACGCTGGCCCTGAGATCCGGGCCGGCGGTCGATGAGGCCGGGAGTAGCCATGAGGACCTCGCACCGGACATGTCAGCTCTGGAGAGGTAGCCGGGCCGTGGGACGGCGAGGGCCCGCGGGCGCGTCACGCACCCGCGGGCCCTCTGGCGTGCCGCAGCGATCAGACCTCGACTCCCAGCGGGGCCGCGGGGTCGGTGACCCCCGGGCGGCGGCGCGGCTTCGGTCGGGCGAACCGGTTCATCATGGGCCGTTCCACGAACGTGTAGAGCGCCCCGGCGATCAGGATGCACATCGGTAGCGCGGCGACCATGTAGAGGATCGCGTCGAACGTCGACCATTTCGGCGGTGTGTAGTAGCCGTAGCCGAACCACTGGTGCGCGAAGGCCGCGTGGACGGCGAACAGCGCGGTCACATGTGTCACGTAGAAGGCGAAGGAGATGTCGCCGAACCAGAGCATCGCCCTCGTCCGCAGGAAGGTCATACGGTCCGCCAGATCGCTGGTCGCGGTGGCTCCGATGATCACGATCACCGGGATGGTGAAGACCGCGACGAGGGACAGCAGCTTCGGGACGTAGAGCCCGATGACGTAGAAGACGACCGTGACGCCCAGCGCCTCGCGCAGCCCGAGCACCTTCGGCCAGCGGCCCTCGGAGATGACGCGTGCCAGCAGCATGCCGATGATGAACTCGGCCGAACGCGTGACCGGGAAGAAGAACACGAACCAGTGCTGCGCCCAGGACGCCACCCCGGCCTCGAACGGGCTCTCCGGCGACTTGGGCAGGAACGTCGCCGCGAACAGCGGGATGACGGCCATCACGGTCACCGCGAACACGCCGATCCACAGCCAGAGCCGCTCCACGCGGACCCGGCGCACGACGCGCAGCAGCAGCGGGAAGAACAGGTAGCAGAGCATTTCGACCGACAGCGACCAGGTGACGCCGTTGACCGGATAGACGAAGTACGACTGTTTGGTGAACCAGGACTGGACCAGGAAGAGGTTGGCCACGGCCTCCGCGACCTTGATCCCCTCGCCCGAGGCGAGCAGCATGCCGAACGCGATGAAGAACACCAGCAGATGGTTGGGGAAGATCTTGAAGAACCGGCCGCGCCAGAACCCCCGCGCGGTGTCGGTGGCCCGCGAGCCCCAGGTGAGCACGAAACCACTGAGCACGAAGAAGAACGACAGGCTCATCCCGCCGACGTTGTATACGTAGAACGAGTAGTGGTTGTACCAGCCCGGGTTCTGGTCCAGGAGGATGTAGCCCGAGTGGTTGAAGTACACGAACAGCGCGCCGAAGGCCCGCAACGACGTCAGCGACGGGAGTCGTTTGGCCGGCGTCCGGGCGGGTGTCACCTCGGCGGGTGAGGTCGGTGCTGATGTCACGGGAAGTCCTTTCACGCGGTCGTTTCCTCCATCTCGGACGGGGCTCAGCGTCACATTCCGGCCGAAACCGATCATCTTTCACATTGCGGTCTCCAGGCCTTGCCCTCCTCCCGGCGCCTTCTCCAAGGACGAACGGCAGGTCAGCGTGTCCGGAACGGCCGCCGGAGGCACGACAACCTCGAAGATGAGCCGGGGTGCCGCCGGCCCCCACCATGGCCCCGGAGGGGGCGATTCAGCGCCCTGACATTGGAGGTTCGCTATGTCGAATGGGCTCACGGTGGCGACGGCTTCGATCCCGGCCGTCGACTCCCCCGGCCGATCGTCCGTCAGTCGCACGGCGCTGCGCCGCACGGCGTTCCTGTGGCAGGACGGCGTGATGATCAGCGCGACCGTCCGCGCGCTCGACACGATCGGCCTGCTGGACCTCACGCCGGACGGCCCGCACGAACTCCCCGACACCGGCTACCTGCGCGCGGCCTGGAGCTGCCTGGACGGCGCCGGCTGGCTCGACGTGCTGCCGGCCCCCGCCTGGACCGCCGCCGGACGCGGGGCGCTGGAGCACCGGGAGCGCTACATCGCCGGCGGACGGTTCCTCGCGCGCTTCACCCGGACCGAGCCGGACTCCTGGGACACCCCCTGGGACGCCGAGACGCTCGCCGCGTTCGGCGCGGAACTCGACGCGCACATCCGCTGGCGGGCCACGCGCGGCCTGCCGGAGATGACCGTCACCCACCTGGACGCCACACTCGCGGTCCCGGCCCTGCTCAGCCTGCGCGGCACCGGAAGGCTCCAGAGCCCGGAGGGCGATTTCGCGCGGCTGCTGACGCTGCTCGGCTGGCTCGACGACACCGGAGCCTGGACCGAACACGGACGCGCCAGCCTGGAATGGGTCGACCACTGCGGCCTGATCGGCTCCTACCTTCCGATGCTGGCCAAGCTCGAAGAGCTCTTCCGCGGCGAGCTGCTCGTCGTGCCCGGCGACGGCGAGTGGCACGTCCAGCGCGGCATCAACGTCGAGGCCAGCGCCTACGCCCACAAGCGCTACTTCGCCGACGCGGACCCGATCTTCCAGGAGATCTTCAGCCGCGAACCGCGCCCGGCGTTCATCGCCGACATGGGCTGCGGCGACGCCAGCTGGCTGGCGCACCTGCACGAGCTGTTCGGCGACACGATCCGCTACGTCGGCGTCGACATCAGCCCGATCGCCCTGGACCACGCCCGCGCGCTGCTTCAGGCCGCGGGCGTCCAGGACCCGCTGCTGCTGATCGGCGACGTCAGCAACCCGGACTCGCTGCGCGACCAGCTCGCCGAGCACGGCCTGGCGATCGACGACGGCCTGCACATCCGCTCGTTCCTGGACCAGGACCGCACCTACCTCGGCGGCCCGCCGCGCGCCGACGTCCCGGGCTGGTCCTCAGGTCCCTACTTCGCCCCCGACGGCCGCCCGCTCGGCGCCGAGGAGCTCGAGTCGGACCTGGTGGCGCACTTCCAGCGCTGGGAGCGGCACACCGGCAAGCACGGCATGGTCATCCTGGAGTCCCACCGGGTCGCCTCGCACGTCGTCCGGCGCCACCTCGGCACGACCCACTCGGTGGCCTTCGACACCTTCCACGGACTGTCGCACCAGTACGTCATCGAGCACTCCGCGTTCCTGCGGTGCCTGCGCCTCGCGGGACTGCAGACCGTCGGCTACCAGGAGAGGCGCTACCCGTCGGCCAAGCCGTACGTCGCGGTGTCCCTCAACCGGGTGATCCCGGTCCAGCCGGCCCCCGCGGGCGACCCGGACGCCGTCCGCCACGACACCTGGCAGCCCGGGCCGGAGTACGACCTCGCCGACGGCGTGGGCCTGCACCACCTGCTCTACGCCGACGGCGACCTGGCGCACCCCCGCAGCTGGGGTGCCGGGCCCACCGGCATCGTGGTCCGCGACATGCTGCACACGATCGAGGCCGGCATCGAGCGCGCCCGGCCCGGCGACGTCGTCCGCGCCCTGGACTACGGGGCCGGCACCGGCTTCGCCTCGATCGAGCTGAGCAAGGCGCTGGTCACGCACCGGGTCCAGGAGCGGCTGGCCGACCGCGGCGCCTCGTTCGAGCTGCACGTCGTCGACATCCCCAACAACTGGTTCGCGCAGGGCTTCGAGCTCATGCGGGACATGCCGTGGACGCGGTTCCACGCGCTGCGCGGACCCGGCGGGGACTTCCGGACGCTGCTGGACGTCACCTCCGGGGAACAGGTCGACGCGGTGATGGCCAACATGGTCTTCCACCTGCTCACCGCCAAGGCCATGCGCCACGCCGCGCGCTCGATCGCCGGAGTGCTCAAGCCCGGGGGCCTGTTGACGTTCAGCGCCCCGGACCTCGCGCCCACCACCGAGCACTCGCTGCTCCTGCACACACCCAACCGCCTGCTCCGCCGCTACTGGCTGGAGGCCCTGGACTCCGACGAGCCCGAGAAGCTGGCACCGGCGCTGCGAACCGCCGCGGCCGGCGTACTCCCTGCCGCGCGCTCGCTGGCGCAGTACCGCGCCGACCGCCGGATCCTGCCGACTCCGCAGGACAGTGCCTCCGTCGCCGAGGCGCTGGCTCCGTACTTCGCCGGGGCGATCGAGCGCCGGACGTACGAGTACCTGGCCGAGGAGATCGAGATGGCGGCGCTCGTCCCGGCCAACCAGGGCGAGTACCTCGCGGAGATCACCGACCTGGAGGTCCGGGAGTCGATGATCCGGCACCTGATGCGGGAGCGGGTGCTGCCGGAGCTGATGAGCGGGCCGGCGGGGACCGCGCTCGGGATCAACCTGGAGTGGAAGCTCGGGCGGTTCACGCGGTCGTCGGTCATCTGAGCTGAGGCGGCACGAGGAGCGTGCGACGAGTCGCGCGCCTTGAGCCTTGTGCCACGAGCCTTGTCAGAGATCGATGTGGCGCGCGGTGTCGGCGACCTCGGGGTGCGGTGAGGTGTGCAGGGTGGTGACGACCTCGCGCCAGGATCCGTCGCGGGTGTCGGTGTCGGTCCGGCCGCCGAGGACCAGGCTCGCGAGCTGCGCGGCGACCAGGCCACCGGCCAGGTCGCCGCGGGCCGCCAGCACCTGCGCGGCGGCCGGGAGTCCGGCCAGCGCCCGCTCGTCGAGCTGGTGGTTGATCCGCTCCCGCAGGCCGTTTTCCGACACACCGGTCAGGTAGGGACGGCCCGCCAGCAGGTCCGCGTAGGCGACGAGGCGGTCGTCGAGGTCGTCGGCCGCCGGGTCCACGAGCGCCAGCGCCAGCCGGACGGCGATGCGTGCGTGCCGGGGCTCGCCAGCCAGTGCGGACAGGCACCGCTCGACGAGGTCCAGCGACCACGGCTCAGGGTTCTGATAGCGGTTCCGGAGACTGGTGAGGGTCCCGGTCAGCGCCGAGGCGAGCTTGGCCCGGGCAGGGTCGTCGGCGAGGCGGCGCAACACGTCCGGGACCCGGTCGGCGCCGGATCCGGCCACGATCAGGGCCCTGATGAGCTCGGACGCGAGCTCCGCCTCGTCGAGGTCCGGCCCGAAGAGGGTGTCGACGAGTTCGTCGAACCCGCCCCGGTACCACGGCGCCCAGACCTCGAACGCCTTCAGGCCCCGGAACCGCACGCCGCCGTCGTTCGAGGCGCGGAGCAGGTTCCGGACCAGCGCCGCGTAGGCGGCGCGCGCTTCCGGCGGGTACTGCCGCGGGTGGGGCTGGAAGAGCGTGCGGATCATCAGCTCGCTCATCTCCGGGCCGACGGCGGCCGCGACGGCGTCCAGCGCGCGCGGGTCCTCGGTGGCGTCACGCAGCACGACGGCGATCGCCACTAGCACGTCGCGGTGCGTGTCAGGCTGCTGCCACGCGCGAAGGAGGACGTCCAGGTGACCCGGGATCCGGTTGCGGCGGAGCTGGCGGACCGCCTGCTTGCGCAGCGTGACCTTGCTGTCCGGGGCGAAGAGGGCTGATTCGAGCGCCGGGCCGAGGACCGAGGGGCGCGCTCGCGCGCAGCACGCGGTGAGGGCCGCGACGGCTTCGGGCGAATGTGGGCCGTTGGCCTCGGCGAGGAGGCGGGGGAGGGCGGCTTCAGAGGATTCGGCGGCAAGCAGTTCCGTGGCCAGCGGTTCCGCAGCAAGCGGTTCGGTGCTCGGCAGCGCGAGATCCGTCTCCTCGGCAGGGCCTGAGCTTTGCACGGCCTGTACCGGTGTTCCGCTTGGCGTTGCCTTTGTCTCCTCGGCGGGCATCGCGAGCTCCGGGCAGTTCCCAGCCCGCCGTCCCAGCGCCCGTCGCAGATCCCTGACAACAGCGGCATCGCCGAGCCAGGGCCGCAGCACCGCGACCAACTCGCGTTCCTGCCCCGGTTGGAGCGCCAGGTCCAGCCGCCAGTAGTCCGGCGGCGGGGAGTGGCGGTAGCCATACCCACGTCGCCGCCTTCCCCGCTTCTGCGGCGGCGGGTTCAGCTCCTCCTCGCTCGGCACGTCCAGCCCCGCCGCGCCGAACCGCGCGACGAGCAGCCGGTGCACGTCCAACGCCCACGCCACCAGGCCCGGCGACGTCTGGTGCCGCAGCGTCCGGCGGGCCAGCAGCCTGAGGGTCCGCCGCGTCTGCTCGGACGAGTCGTGCGCGTCGATCGCAGCCGCCGTCAGCTGTTCCAGGACCGGCACCCACTCGTCCCCGAACACCGCGACCGGCAGGCCGACAAGCGATTCGAGAAAGCTGCGGCGCACCGGGTCCTGCTCGTTCAGCACGCGCGGGGCCAGCGCCTCGACCTGCCGCAGCACTTCGCCTGCGTCGCCGGTCTCCGCCGCGCAGCGCAGCAGCAGGGCCCGGGCGGCGGTCCGCACCGTCGTGGTGCCCGACGCGGCCGCTTCGGTCAGCACCTCGACCGCCTCGGCGAAGGGCAGATACGAGGCCAGCATCAGCTCGACCGCCTCGGCGTGCGACCGGCGCCGGCTCGCGTGCCACTGCGGCCGGTGCCACTCCAGCATCCGGCGGGCCTCGGCCTCGGCGCGCGCCCGCGGCAGCACGTCGAGCAGCGGCTCGGCCCACGTCGGCTGGAGCTCGGGGGCGGCTGCGGCGAACGCGTCGACGAGGGGTTCGCGCCGCGCTGTCGGCAGGTGTCCCAGTACTGCCCACAGCGAGTAGACGTCGCCGTCCACGTAGGCGATGATTCCGGCGTCGTCGAGGGCGGCGACGGCGTCGTAGTGTCGCCGACTCGTCTTCTTCCGGTCGTCGTAGGACACGACAGGCCAGGCGCGCATCGGGTCGGCCTGCACCAGCGCGGTGATCGCGCGCGACGGGAGCTGGAGGCCGTAGCGGTTCGGCTGCTTCTCCAGCAGCGCCATCGTTCGCGTCGGCAGCGACTCCGCGAGGATGCCGAGAACGTTTCCCCAGCGCCGCCAGAACGTGCAGCCGGGGACGCCGAGCGCCGGATCGCCGGCCTCGATGTAGGTCATTACGGCGTCCGGGTGCCTTCGGGCGAGCGCGGTCCACGAGCCCACCGCGTGCGCCAACTCCGCCAGCCGCTGCGCCGCCGCCTCCGCCGAACACGCCGGCAGCAGCGCCGCGGCCTCGCCGTCGCCCCACTGCCGGCGCACCGACGGCAGCAAGCGGTCGGCCAGCGCGGTGCGCCGCGCGTGGAGCAGGGTTCGGTAGAAGGCTCGACGCAGTTCGAGCGATGCGTCCGTCAGGACGGCTGCCGCGGCGTCGTCGGGGACTTCGGTGACGGTTCTGACCGCTCGTAGCGCGGCCCGCCTCAGAGCGAGGTCGTCTGCCCGTAGTGCTTGCTCGATCACCGGGAGGTCCCGGTCGATCATGGCCTGGTGCAACGCCTCCCGGCGTTCTCGTTCGATCATGCTCCGGCGGTGCCGTCGACCCTTCGCGTGTTCATGGTCGCGATGTTTGCAGGTCGGTGGGCTGCGCCGCAACGGAATTGCCGGGCGGCGGCGGGGTTCCGGGGCGGCCGCGCACTCCGACTTGTCAGACGTCTGCGAGCTTGAGGAACAGTTCGCTGAGCTCGAACGGCATCGTGATCATGCAGTCGTGGCCGGTCGGCAGCTCCCACACCTGCGCGGGCGTGCCGTTGGGCTGGGTGGCGGCGACGGGGCGGCGGACCACGCCCTCCGGCTTGGCGCCGGTGCAGTGGATGTGCGTGCGCGGGATCGTGTTCACGGCCGGGTTGTCGAGGTGCACCGGCTGTGTCAGGCACAGGACCGGCTGGTCGGAGAGCATCGTGCGCAGCCAGGCGACGTCCGCCGGCTCGGTGACGCCGAACAGCCCGAAGGGCGCCGGCTGCTCGGGCATCGGCGGGATGCGCCAACTGTCGGCGGCTTCGATCATGTGCTTGGTCACGGGCAGGACATCGAGCGCGCTCTCGCCATCCTCCGGCACCATCGCGTCGAGATAGACCAGGTGCGCGACGCGCTCCGGAACCCGGTTGGCCGCGGAGGAGATGACCAGCCCCGCGTAGCTGTGCCCGATAAGGACCACGTCGGTGAGGTCGTGGTCGTCGATCAGCCCGACGATGTCGTCAACATGCGTGTCGAGCCCCACCTCGGGACTGAGCAGGTGCGCCTTGTCGCCGTAGCCGGTCAGCGTCGGCGCGAACACGCGGTGCCCCGCGTCTTCCAGCAGCGGGACCACCCGCTCCCAGCATTGGCCGCTGTGCCAGGCGCCGTGGACGAGCAGGAAAGTGGACATGGTGGTTACCTTTCGTGCCTCGGTACTCTTTGAGAACCACCGCCATGCTGGTGCACTCGAGGCGCGGCGGGCAATAAGGCACTTTTCGGTGCCTCGGTTCTGTGGAGGTAACCATGGAGATGGCCAACACGGCCAACACGGCCAACACGGCCAACACGGCCAACACGGCCAACGGCGACGCGTGCCGGACTCGCGTGGTGCTGGAGATCGTCGGTGACAAGTGGTCGCTGCTGGTCGTGCGCAACCTTCGGGAGGGACCGCGGCGCTTCACGGAGCTCAAGAAGGCCATCGACGGAATCAGCCAACGCATGCTGACCGTCACCCTGCGCAGCCTGGAGCGCGACGGGATTTTGACGCGCACGGTGCGCAATGTCATGCCGCCCCACGTGACCTACGAGCTGACCCCGATGGGTGTCACGCTGCGCGAAGCCGCCGCCCCGCTGCTGGAGTGGAGCATCGCGCACTTATCGCTGATCGACGATGCTCGCGCCGACTACGATTCCCGCGCCGAGTGACCGGCCGCGCTTGCTCTGTCTACGAGTCTTGTGCCGACTGACCGGCCGCCCGTGCTCTGTCTATGACTTGCGCGAAAGCTCTCCGGCCCTCTCCCCACCTTGCATTTGCGGGGCTCCCGGTCCATCCGGCGCAAGCATCGCCTCCAGATACCCGGCCGCAGCATCCGCACCCCCCGCACCCCGAAACGACTCCCCAATCCGCCCAGC
>NZ_JAACYW010000122.1 GCF_015356825.1 Catenulispora rubra
CCCCCACCGCCACCCGCCCGGCCCCGAACCTCCTTCCCGCAGGCCTGACCCGCCGCCAGGTCCGCGCCGTCGCCTCCTGCTACTTCGTCGCGTCGTTCGCGGCGCTGGGGCTGCCGCCCTACCTCACGCAGATCCTGCCTGCGCTCGGTGACCGCGGTGCGCACTGGGCCGGGCTCCTCTACGTCGTGCCGACCGTCTTCAGTGCGCTTGGGGCTCCGCTTTGGGGGCGGCTGGCTGATCGGCATGGGCGCAAGCGGTTGTTGCTGCGGGCGCAGATTGGGCTCAGCGTTTCGTTCCTGGCCGCCGGTGCGGCCGACAGCCTGGCGGCCTTCACCGCCGCGCTGGTGCTCCAGGGGTTCCTCGGTGGCACGTTCGCCGCGACCAACGGGTACCTCGGTGCCGCGTTGGAGGGGTCGCAGCTGTCGAAGGCGCTCACCCTGATGCAGGGCAGCGCACGTGCCTCGCTCGTCGCGGCGCCGATTGTGGTCGGGGGGCTGTCGCCGTGGCTCTCGCCGCACCGCCAATACCTGGTGCTGGCCGTCCTGCCGTTGGCTGCGGCGGTGCTGCTCGCCTTCCTGCCGGAGCCGACGCGGCCCGACGCCGCGGACCGCTCCACCAACGCCGTGCCGACCATGGCGCGCGGGGCGCTCAGGCTGCTCTACGTCTTCGAGTTCCTGTTCGTATTCGCGACGGTCGTCTCCTTCCCCTACCTGATCGCCCTCGTCCAGCAACGAATACCGGGCACCAACGACACCGTCGCCGGAGCCGTCTTCGCGCTGCCGCACCTATTCTACCTGCTCAGCTCCGGCCGAATACACGCCGCCGTCCTGACCCGGCCGCGCGCCGGCCTTCTCCTCGGCTTCGTCCTGGTGGCACTCGGCCTCGCCGCACACTGGCCGGCCCACACCCTCCCCGCGTTCGTCCTGGCCCGGCTCGTCCTCGGCGCGGGCCTGACGCTGGGCCTGGTCGGCCTGTCGGTCCTGACGGCCGAAGCCGCCCGAGGCCGCCAGCCAGGCCGAATGTTCGGCACATACGAACTCGTCTCCAAACTCGGCGCAGTCGCCGCCGGAGCCGCCGCGGCGCTCGCCGGCAGCGCCTACGGCCCTGTCGCCCCGCTGCTCACCGGCACCGCCGCCGCACTCGCCGCCGCCCTTCTCATACTGCTGACCCGTAGGAGCCACCGATGACCGTCCACACCGACCGCCGTCAGCCAGCTGTACCAACCCCTACGGCAGCGCTGCCGAGCGCCGACCACGTCGTCGCGCACACCCTGCTCAACTGCCTACTGCGCGAGGTCTCAGCACCAGAACACCAAACCGCCGTCGCCGACGGCCACCTGCTGCTACGTCTGCCTCGACGCGGCGTGCAACTGCGTGTGGCACTACGCCGGTCATCACTGATCGGCGCGCATCGCTTCGCAGGACCGGTGTACGAGCAGACCACGGCCGGACGACGCGAAATCGACTGGCGCGAACTCGCCGACCACATCAGAACCGAGCTGACACTACGCAGCGGCCTCGACAACGGCGAGTTCCCGGCGCAGGTGGCCTCAAGCTTTGACGGCGTCCAGGCCGCATTGTCAGCACGCAAGGCGCGCCCAGCCGCCGCAGACGACCGCTACACCGAATCCGAACAAGCCCTCCTCTTCGGCCACCGCTTCCACCCGGCCCCCAAAGCCCGCCACGCCGAACGCGGCTCCTGGCCCGACTACGCCCCCGAGTTCCGCGCCCGCTTCCAGCTCCGCCACCTCGCCGTCCGGACCGAGTTCATCGCCCAGGACACAGTCGACCCGCAGGCGCTGGCCCAGCTGGACGCCCTCGGCACGGTCCCCCCAGGCCACACCCTGCTCCCCGTTCACCCCTGGCAGTTCGAGTTGCTGCACGACGACCCGACACTGCGCGCCGCACTCGAAAGCGGCGACGTCATCGACCTAGGCCTCCGCGGCGTCCCCTTCGACGCCACCGCCTCAGTCCGGACCCTGCACGGCGCAGGCACCTTCCTGAAGTTCAGCCTCAACGTCCGCATCACCAACTGCCTGCGCAAGAACGCAGCATACGAACTCGCCGGCGCCGTCGCGCTCACCCGGCTGCTCGCCGAGCCCTTCGCCGAACTCGCCGACCGCTTCCCCAACACCGCGATGCTGCGCGAACCCGCCTTCCGAACCCTGGCATTGCCCGGCCCCGACGGCGCTGTCGACACCGGCCTATTCGAAGGCTTCGGCCTGATCGTCCGCGAAGGCCTGTCACCGCGAGTCCGCCCCGGTCTGACGCCCCTTCTGGCCGCCGCCGTCGCCGACGAGTACCCGACGAGCGCAGCCCACATCTCAGCCCTGCTCGACGGCACCGGACCCGATCAGGCGCGCCAGTGGTGGACGGACTATCTCAGGCTACTGCTGCCGCCCGTCCTCGCCGCCTACTTCGACCACGGCGTAGTGCTTGAGCCGCATCTCCAAAACGTGCTCGTCTGCGTGGACGACACCGGACGCCCGGCGCAGATCCTCCTGCGCGACCTGGAAGGCACCAAGCTGGTCCCCGAAGCCAACAGCGCCCTGCTCAGCCAGCTGCCCGCCGACGTCGCCAGCCCCATGACGTACGACGCGCAGCGCGGCTGGGACCGCGTGGTCTACTGCCTGCTGGTCAACCACGTCTCCGAACTCCTCGCCGCCATCGCCGACCGCTACCCGGCGCTGGAGGTCGCGCTGTGGGCCGAGGTACGGACGGTGCTTGCCGAGTACGCCGACGAATACGGCCGCCCGCCCCGCCTGGCCGCGCTGCTCGCCGGGGTCCCGCTCCCGGCCAAGGCCAACCTACTCACCCGCTGGGCCCGCAAAGCCGACCGCGAGGCCGGCTACGTGCCGCTGCCCTCGCCGCTGGCAGAAGACGTGCTCAGCGCGGCTGCCCGAGCCTCGGCGCCAGGAGTGTCGTGCGGTGAGTGAACGAGTATTGCGATACGTCGAAGAGCTGGCCTCCGCCGACCTCCCCGCATACGTCTACGACCTGTCGGCGCTACGCACGCATACCGCAGAAATCCGCGCCGCGCTCCCGCAACGCGTCGAGCTGTACTACGCAGCGAAGGCGAACCCTGATTCGGCCGTCCTAACCGCACTGCGCGGTGCAGTAGACGGCTACGAGGTGTCTTCCGGCGGCGAACTGACGCACGTGCGCACCGTGGTCCCGGACGCCCCGCTCGCCTTCGGCGGCCCCGGCAAAACCACCGATGAGATCGCCACCGCGCTACGCCTCGGCGTGCGTCGCTGGCACGTCGAAAGCGAGCATGAACTCCAGCAACTCGCGGCAACAGCCGACGGTCCCATCGACGTACTCCTGCGCGTCAATCTGCCGATGGACGGCGGAGTGCTGGACTCCGTCGCGCTGGCCATGGGCGGCCGCCCGACACCGTTCGGCCTCGATCCGACGCGTGTGCCGGAATGCCTACGCCTGCTGGCCAGTCCCGAGTTCGAGAGGCTGCGGCTGCGCGGAATCCACGCGCACCTGGCCAGCGGACTGTCCGCCACCGAACACCTCGCCGTCGTCGAACGCGTCGTCGACTGGACCGCGGATCTGGCAGCCCAGCACGGAATCCGGCTCGACGAGGTGAACGTCGGCGGCGGAATGGCCGTCGACTACGAGGACCCGACGCATCGCTTCGACTGGAACGCCTACGGCACGGGCCTGGCCCGGCTCCTCGACAGCCGTCCCGATCTAACACTGCGGATCGAGCCGGGCCGTGCGATGACGGCCTACTGCGGTTGGTACGTCTCGGAGGTCCTGGACGTCAAACAAAGCCACGGCGAGGACTTCGCCGTAATCCGCGGCGGCACACACCATCTGCGGACGCCCGCCACCCGCGGCCACTCGCAGCCTTTCGTCGTCTGCCCGGTCCAGAACTGGCCCCATGCCTGGAACCGGCCGACGACCACCGCGACCCGAGTGACGATCTCAGGTCAGCTATGCACCCCGAAGGACGTCCTCGCATATCAGGCTCCTGTCGAGACCCTACGCGCCGGCGACCGGATCGCGTTCGCGATGGCAGGTGCCTACGCATGGAACATCTCGCACCACGAATTCCTCATGCACCCACACCCGACGTTCCATCACTTAGAAGACCTCTGATACGCGAAAGGGGCGAGGCCACAAGGCCTCGCCCCTTCTCGCCTCAGCCCTACTGCGGCGCCGCGACACCCGCCGCCTTCGCGATGTCCCCCAACATCAGATCCGCCGCCTGCACCCCGATCCCGGACATCCACGTCTCATCCGCGACGTTGTACACCCGGTTCTGCTTCACCGCCGGCAGGTCCTTCCACACCGACGTGCCCTGCACCTCGGTCTCCTTGGTCTTCGTCGGATCGTCGGAGGTCGTGACGAACACCATGTCGGCGTCGGCCTTCCCGACCTGCTCGGCGCTGACCTCCAGCATCATCTGGTCCGCGTCCGTCGCCGACGGCCGGGTCAGGCCGACGTCGGTCAGCACCGTGCCGCTGAACGAGGCCTTCTCGTACAGCCGGGTCGGGCCCGCGACGAAGCGCACCACCGAGACCGTCGGCATCGTGCCGTTGTTCTTGGCCTTGATCTCGCCGCCGAGCTTCGCGGCGCGCGCCTCGTATGCCGTCAGCGCGGTCTTGGCCTGGCTCTCCTTGCCGAGCGCCTGCGCGTACAGCGCCAGGTTGGCCTTCCACGGGTAGCCGGTGGTCTCCGCCATCACCGTCGGGGCGATGGCGTTGAGCTGGGGGTAGATCTTCTCGTGCCGCACCTTCGAGGTCAGGATCAGGTCCGGCTTGAGGGAGGCGATGAGCTCCAGGTTCGGCTCGGTCATGGGCCCGACGTCGACGGTGCCCTTGATCTCGTCCTTGAGGTAGGAGGGGAATCCGCCCTCGCTCTTCAGGTGCGGGGAGACGGCGCCGACCGGCGTGATGCCGAGCAGCGTGACGTCGTCGAGTTCGCCGCTGTCCAGGACCACGACGCGCTTGGGCTGGGACTTGATCACGGCGGTGCCCATGGCGTGCTTGACCGAGCGCGGGAACGTGGCGGTCGTGCCGTCGGCGCCGCCGGACGAAGCAGTGTTCTGCTTCGCGCCGGACGTGCCATTGCTGCCGCTGCTAGTGCTGCTCGCGCATCCGGCGAGCAGTATGGCGGCCAGCGCGGAAGCGATCAGGGCCGGGACAAGGCGGTTCGTGGTCATGGGTTCCTCGATGAGTTCGGTACGGCAGGGGTGGCAGATACGACAGCTGTGGGAGAGGCCTTGCGGGCCAGCGGCACGACCAGCGGGGTGCCGGTCTCCGGATCGGGCACCACGCGGCACGGCACCTCGAAGACCTGCTCGACGAGGTCGGCGGTCAGGACGTCCGCGGGCGGGCCGGCGGCGGCGAGTTCGCCTTCGTGCAGCACGACGAGGTGGTCGGCGTAGCGGGCGGCCTGGCCGAGGTCGTGCAGCACCATGACGATGGTGCGGCGGCCTTCGGCGTGCAGGTCGGCGACCAGGTTCAGGACGTCGAGCTGGTGGCGCAGGTCCAGGAAGGTCGTGGGCTCGTCGAGCAGCAGCACCGAGGTGTCCTGGGCCAGCGCCAGCGCGATCCACACGCGCTGCCGCTGGCCGCCGGAGAGCTGGTCGACCGGCCGGTCGCGCAGGTCGGCGACGCCGGTGCGGACCAGGGCCAGTTCGACCGCCGCCTGGTCCGTGCCCGACCAGGTGCTGAACACCCGCTGGTGGGGATGGCGTCCGAGTCGGACCAGGGCCTCGACGGTGATGGCCTCCGGAGTGACCGGTTGTTGCGGCAGCAGACCCATGGTTCTGGCCAGCGTGCGCGCCGGGATCCGGTGGATGTCGGCGCCGTCGAGCAGGACGGTGCCGGCGGCCGGGGCGAGGAGGCGGGCCAGGCCGCGCAGCAGCGTGGACTTGCCGCAGGCGTTGGGGCCGACGATCGCGGTCACCGCCTCGGCCGGGATCTCCAGATCCAGGCCGCGCACGACGATGCGGTCGCCGTAGCGCAGGTCGAGGCCGCGGGTGGCAAGGCGGGTCATGTCAGGTTCCTTCGTTGCGAGCGGGCCATCAGCCACAGCAGCCAGGGCGCGCCGAGGGTGGCGGTGACCGTTCCGGCCGGCAGGCCGCGGATCGGCAGCAGGTTCAGGGCGACGTAGTCCGCGGCGAGCAGGAGCAGCGCTCCGGTCAGTGCGGTGAGGACGAGGGTGGCGGCGGTCGGCGGGCCGGCCAGGCGGCGCACGATGTGCGGCACGACCAGGGCCACGAAGCCGACCGGTCCGGCCAGAGCTGCGGCGAGCGAGGCCAGGACCACGGCCAGGAGGAGCAGGCCGAGGCGGGAGCGTCGGGAGTCCAGGCCGAGGCCGCCGGCGGATTCGTCGCCGAGATCGAGCACTGCGACGTGCCGCTGAATCAGGGCCGCGCCGGCGCCGACGACTGCGATCGCTCCGCCGGCGATCCAGATCTCGGGCCAGGTCCGGCCGTAGAGGGAGCCTGATGTCCACTGCAATGCCTGGCCGGCCAGCTCTTCCGGGAAGCGGACGATCATCAGGTTGACCACGGCTGCGAGGCCTTGCTGGATCGCTACTCCGACCAGGACGAGTCGTGTGACTGATACGCGCGAGCGCCAGGCCGAGGCACCGAGCAGGGCCGCGACGAGCAAGCCGCCTGCGACGGCCGCGACCGGTGTGAAGGCGGCGGGCACGCTGCCTGCGGCGAGCACGAGCACGGCGCCGACCGAGGCGCCGCCGGTGACGCCGATGACGTCAGGGGAGGCGAGGGGGTTGCGGAGCAGGCGCTGGGTCATGGACCCGGCTACGGCTAGGGCGGCGCCTGCTACGAGCGCGGCGATCACTCGTGGTGCTCGAAACTGTTGGACGACGAGGACTGTTGCGGAGTCGCCGGCGCCGAACAGGGCTCGGAGGGCGTCGAGGAAGGGGATGTGGAACTGGCCGGTGCTGAGGGCGATGCCGACCAGGGCGATCAGTAGGGCCAGGCAGGTCGCGCAGAGTGCGAGGGTTCGGCGCCGGGCGATTGCTAGGGCGTTCACCGCGCGGTCCTTCGGGCCAGCCAGGCCAGCAACGGCGCGCCGAGCAGGGCCGTGACGATGCCGGTCTCCAGCTCCGAGGGCCGCGCGACCAGGCGGCCCAGGACGTCGGCGGCGAGGAGCAGCGTCGCTCCGGCGACGAAGCAGGCGGGTATCAGGCGTCGATGATCGCCGCCGAGGAGTGGTCGCACCAGGTGCGGCGCGGCCAGCCCGACGAACGGGATCGGCCCGGCTGCCGCCACCGCGCCGGCGGCCAGCAGGACCACCGCGCCGCCGCCGATCAGGCGCATGCGGGCCACGGGGACGCCGAGCGCGTGCGCTGCTTCGTCGCCGAGTGCGAGGGCGTTCAGCGAGGGGGCGACCAGGAAGGCCAGGAGCAGGCCGACCACGACGAACGGGAGGACTCGTACCAGCACGCCGAGGTCGCGCCCGCCGATGGAGCCGGCGAGCCAGAACCGCGCCTCGTCCAGCGTGCGCTGGCTGGCGAGCATCAGGGCCATGGTCCAGGAGGCGAGCATCGCGGTGAGGACGGTGCCGGCGAGGGCCAGGCGGACCGGATCCACGTCGCCGGGGCGCATCGCCAGCACGTGGACCAGGACTGCTGCGCCTGCGGCACCAGCCACGGCGAACCAGACGTACTCCAGCGGCGTGGCGAGGTGGAAGACGAAGATCGCTGCTACTACCGCGAACCCGGCCCCGGCGTTGATGCCGAGGGTGGTCGGCGAGGCCAGCGGATTGCGGGTCACGCCCTGCGCTACGACCCCGGCGACGCCCAGTGCGCCTCCGACGACGAGCCCGATCAGCGTGCGGGGGACTCGGAGGCCGGTGACGACGTCGGCGTCGGGGTTGGCGCCGGCGCCGTGGGCGGAGCCGGTGAGGGCGTCGAGGACGGTGGAGAGCGGGATCGAGCGCGGTCCGAGGACCAGGCTCAGGATGCTGCACAGGAGCAGGAGACCCAGGCCGACGGTCGCCACGACGAAGGGCGGTAGGTGGCGGGACTGTCGAGGCGGGGTTCGGGCGGGTCCCGTGGCGGCAGCCGTCGGCCCGTCGGAGGTGAGCATGGTTGGAGAGTTTAGGTGAGGCTTACCTAAGTTCGTCAAACGGGGGTGGGAACCAGTCCGCCGGCCCCTTCACGAGATGTGAAGGAGCCGGCGGCCGGAGCGAATCAGGAAGCGTCGAAGATCAGCGAGGTCAGGTTCCCCGCGTCCCCCTTGTTCCAGATCGGGTACACCGTGGACGCGGTGCCTCGGTGCACGTGGCCGGAGGTGTCCTCGACCGTGAACACGACGTCCTCGCCGTAGGGGTTGACCTGGCGGGTCAGGATCTTGATGGTGTCGTCGCGCACCGTGCGGTCCAGCGAGATGGCGCGGCCGAAGGCCTCCATGCCGGTCAGGTCCTGGCCGAGGGAGTTCGGGTACAGCACGTATGTGCCGTCCTTCTTGTCGCGCTGGCTCCAGCCGAGCTGGTCGGGCGCCAGGGGTCGGTAGCGGATCTGGTGGACCCAGTCGAAGGCGCCTTCCAGGCCTCCCTTGTCCACTGCCAGGGCGAAGGCCTGGTCGAAGGCGGTGCGCAGCGTCACCTCGGCGCCGGGCTTGGCCAGGGGGTGGACCGCGTACGACTGGGTGCCCTGCGCTGCGGCGAGGGAGGGGGAGGCGGGCGCGTCGATCGATGAGCTCCAGGAGCCCGGGATCGAGATGCCGACCACGATCGCGAACAGGGCGCCGCCTGCGAGGAGTTGCGGGCGGTAGCGCTCGGCGCGCGGGAGATGCAGGCCCAGGAAGCGGCCGGGTGGGGTGGCTGCCAGGGCCGGGATCAGGCCGAACCGGGACGGCGTCGTGACCGGGGTCGTCGTCTCGGGGGTCTCAGGGGCTTCCGACGGATCCGACGCCTTCGTCGCGCGATCCCCGACCAGCAGCGACACCAGCTCACCGGCCGCTACGGCGGCAGCCGGGAACATGATCATCTCGTAGCGCATGAGGGTCGAGTAGCCGACGCCCGCGGTGATGACGTAGGTCGCGCAGACCGCTCCGAAGAACACCGCCGCGGCGTCGGACTTGAACCGGATCACCACCGTGATGCCGGCGGCGATCAGCAGCGCGTACAGCGTGCGGTCGCTGTGCCACATGTAGGTGCACGCTTCTTGGGTGACGATCTTCAGGAAGTGGACGAACTGCCTGATGACGCCCCAGGTGGTGGTCTGCCCGCGGCTGAGGACCCCGCCGGTGTCCGTCTTGGCCAGCATCATGCTGATGACCTGCGTCGCCACCGTCACCGCCGAGGTGACCACCAGCGTACTGAGCCACCGGTTCCGCCACGTCCGCTCCCGCGCCAGCGCCCACAGCCACCCGGCGCCGGCCATCGCCGGGGCGAGCACCCCGACCTGGCGCGTCAGGGGGATGAACAGAGCCATGAGGCCGATCCACGCCAGATGGGAAGGCGCCGCGCGTCGCCCGATCGGGAAGCTGGCCACCATCACGGCCGTCAGCCCCATCGCCAGGGTGTCCGTACCGGCCCAGGAGAAGCCCCAGATCGGGTTCACCAGGCTGAACGCGCCGGTCACGATCACCGCGACCGCCGGGCCGTACAGACGCTGGAGCACACGCGCGATCGCCCACAGGAACAGCACGTCGCCGAGCACCGGGATCATCAGCGACCCGCCGGAGAGTCCCCAAAGCCAGATGAAGGGTATCGACAGCACGGGATACAGGATCCGGGTCCGGGCCAGCTGCCACGTCGGGTCGTTGTCGGCGAAGTACCAGGGCGCGATGTGGGTGCCCGGCGACACCTGCTGCTCAAGCTTGATCGAGGAGGGCAGCGAGTGCCCCATGTCCCGCGCCATCATCGTCAGGTAGTACCGGCTGTCCGGCGGATGGTTCCACCCCTGGCGGCTGGTGACGCTCATCGCCATCGAGGCGACGAACAGCGGGAAGATGAGCACCAGCACGCCGACCCGCACCCCGAACACGTCGCGGTACATCAGCCGCGTCACGAAGTCCTGGATGGCGACCGGATGCAGCCGGCGTCTCCACGACGTCGCCTCCTCGGTCTCGGCTATGAGGGTGTCTGCGCTCATCCTGTCCCGTCCTGGTTTCGCCAAGCCCCGTGGCGCCCGCCGGGCAGCGGACGCGATACCGAAAGAGACTCACGAGCACCTCGAAGAGGTTGCCAGGCATGGACAAGGGCCAGACCGTGTGAGCGAAGAGAGTGTACGGCCTCGCAGCGCCCGGATGCCGTTCACCGAGATGGGCCGGTTGCACGGGTGTCGGCGGCGCCGTCGAGACCACTGCGGACACCGAGACCGCTGCCGCCGCCGACGCTGCCGCAGAGACCGTCGCCGCCGACACCTCCGCCGACGCCCGTGGTCGGGTAGCGTCCTGCCGCGTGACGAATCTTCGAATCGGTGTCATGTACGACCGTGCCTGGTCCCCGGAAGGGCTCCCGGCCTTCGCCCGCGAGGTCGAGGCGCTCGGCGCCGACGACCTGTGGGTCGTCGAAGACCTCGGATGGGGCGGCGGCATCTCGGCGGCGGCGCTTGCCCTGGCGGCGACCTCGCGGCTCCGGGTCGGCCTCGGCATCGCCCCGGCGCCGCTGCGCAATCCGGCGCTGCTGGCGATGGAGACGGCGTTCCTGGCGCGTGTCCACCCCGGCCGGTTCGTCGCCGGCCTCGGACACGGCGTCACCGAGTGGATGGCCTCGGTCGGGGCCGCTCCCGGCTCAGCGCTGGCCCTGCTTGGCGAGTCGACCGAAGCACTGCGTGCGTTGTTGCGCGGCGAGCGCGTGCAGACGCAGGGCCGGGAGGTGCGGATCGACGACCTGCGGCTGGTGCACCCGCCCGAGGTGGTGCCGCCGGTCGTGCTGGGCGTCGTGCGGCCGCGGTCGCTGGAGCTCGCCGGGCGCCTCGCGGACGGCACGGTGATCGCCGAGGGCCACGGTCCCACCGATCTGGAGGCGGCGCTGGCGCTGATCCGGAAGGGCGGGGCGGCGCCGGACCATGAGCTGATCGTGTTCGCCTACGCGGCCGTGGCGGACGACGTCCGGCAAGCCGCGGAGGCGCTGCGGGACAAGGTCGAGGATCAGGCCGGCTGGCTGGGGTGCGATCCGAGTGAGGTGTTCACCGTCAGCGGGACGCCTGCCGACGCCGTCGCACGGATCGCGGAGCTTGAGGCGGCCGGCGCGACGAGCGTCGTGCTGCGGTTCAGTGGGGACGAGCCTGTGCGGCAGCTCGGCGCGGTGCTCGCGGCGCGCAGAAGCTGAGCCTTCCGCCGCACTGTAGGGCCCCTAGCGCATCGAAGAAAGCGCCTGCCCGACGCCGTGGATCAGGGTTCTGCTGGCGGCGAGCGCCGCGCGCAGGTCGTCGGCTGACGTAGGGCCCTGATGCTGCTCCAGCACGACGCCGAGCACGAGCCGGGTCGTGCCGTGGGCGTCGGGCTGGCGGGCGGCCCACATCAGCGCGCCACCGGCCGGGGTGCTGGAGCCGGTCTTCATGCCGATCACGCCGTTCTCGCCGAGCAGGGTGTTGGTGTTGACGAGGCGGGTGTGCAGGCCGGGCACGGTGGCGGTGGGCATCTTGACGATGCGGTCGAAGGCGGGGTCGGCGATCGCTTTCTTGGCCAGCTTGAGCTGGTCGACAGCGGTGCTCCTGGTCGTTCCGGTCTGGTCGATGCCGTTGGTGGCGTAGGCCGGGGCGGCGCTGCCCACGCCCGCGCCGAGGCCGAGGCCCGCGCCCAGGGTCAGGCCCGTGCCGGCCTTGAGGAGTGTGCGCCGGCTGAAGTCGCGGCCGCTCAGCGATGGTTCAGACATTCTCAACCCTCTTGTTCATCGGGGTAAGGATGCGACGACTGTCACAGGCGGGATTCTTGAGTCGGGGCTTCACAATCTGCGCACAGTGATCGCATAATCCGGGGCGCGGTACCCGATGGGGTGAGAGGCAGAGCTGGCGGTAGTGCGTCAGGAAGCCGCTGCTGCCTAGCGGCTGAAGGCCAGCGTCCCGAAGCCGAGTTGGTCGTAGCCGCCGCTGTTAGGGCCGTAGTCGCCGCCTCCGCCTTCGGCCCGTACCTTCGCCGCGAACGCGGCCGTGTATGGCGCCGCGAGGCCGCGGCGTGCGACGTAGTGGTTGTAGACCATCTCCCAGATGGGCCGGACGTCGCCGCGGGCCTGGGGCGAGACCGCGGTGATGTCCTTCGAGCCCGACCACACTCCCGGTGCGCCGAACTTCCAGGTGAAGGGCGTGAACGGGACGTCCTGGCCGAGGTTGTACCTGGCGACGTACTCGCAGCCCTTGAGTAGGCGGCTGTCGTCGTATCCGTACAGGTCGACGCCCTGGTTCCACGCCATCTCGCAGATCGTGCCGGCCAGGCCGATGCCGAGCGTGGTGTGGCCCTGGTCGCGGCCGCTCTCCTGCCACTGGCCCAGACCGCCGGGGTGCAGGAACTGGACGGCGTGCTCGATGGAGCCGTAGCCGGCGCCGCTCTTGAAGTAGGTGACGGCTTCGTCGACCTTGGCGTGGTCGCCGTTGAGGATACCGACGGCGAGCACGCAGGCCATGCTGCACAGGTCCCAGTTGGCCCAGTAGTTGGTGATGAAGGCGCCGTTGTGGCGTGCCAGGAAGCTGCTGCTCAGCGGGTAGAAGACGGTCTGGAGCAGGTGTTGGCAGGCCGCGAGGTCGAAGCCGGCGTAGCCGCGCAGGATCTCGGCCGCGTTGGCGAACTGGTAGCCGTAGATGCCGGCGGCGAGGAACTTGTCGGCGGTGCCGTCGACGCGCGTGAGCGTGTGGGCCCAGGCGTTGAGGACGTCGCGCGCGGTGTCGGCGTGCTTGGTGTCGCCGCTGACCTTCCAGCGCAGGGCGTTCTGGTAGGCGGCGTGGATGTCGTTGTAGAGCGCGGCGTAGTTCTCCGGAGTGCCGCTGCCGCGGTAGACGGTCGCGGCGGGCCGGGGGCGCCAGCCGGACTGCGAATGTGGGTTCGCGACCAGCCGCTCCCAGCCGGCGCGCCACGGCTGTGCGCCTGCCGCGACCTTCGCGGCCATGCGCGCGAAGTCGGCCGTGGTGTGCAGCATGCCGGGATGCCCGCCGGCGGTCGGCGAGTCCGAGCGGGAGCTTTGGGCGGTGCTCGGGGAGCTGGACGTGGTGCCGGTGGTGGGTGAGGGTGCGTGTGTGCTCGACGAGCCGGTGGTCGGGGTCGGACCGGAGGTCAGGGGTTTGAGATGAGCTGCCGGATCCGGCGACGTTTGTTGGCTGGACGCGGCGCCGCAGCCCGCCAGGACCGCACCGCCGGAGACGCCTGCGACGGTGGTCAGCAGGCTGCGGCGGGGCATCGCGGTGCCGCTGGTTACCGGTAACATGGAGCGCATCGTTCCACCTTGAATATAAGAGATCTGTTAAGGCCTCGGTGCTCGCCGACTGATCCGGAATCCGGTGAAGTCGGCGCAGAACGTGCCGGCCACCAGGTCGACGGCATGGATGCCGGCGAACGCACCGGTGAAGCGCGCAGCTCGGGACGCGGCGGCGTTTAGCCGGCGGCGGGTTACAGCGGAACGCCGGCCCAGCGCGCCGGGACGCCGTGCTGCCAGGCGTCCCAGTTCGTGATGATCTCTGCGGCGAGCGGTGATCCGACGCGCCAGACGTTCTCCGCGGCCAGCGTCCAGCCCACGTCTTGGGTGAACGCTGACTCGGCGGCCTTGCCGGGTGCGGCGCGGTCGAAGTTCGCGCCGGCGCGGAGCACTGCCACGCGTGAGAGGTCCGCGAGTCCGGCCTGCGTCGCGCGCTCGAGGGCCACCAGGGTCGCGTTGTCCTCCATCTGCGTTACCGCGTAGCGGCCGCGGCGGTCGGTGTAGTCGCTCACCCAGCTGGTGGCTCGCGCGCCGAGTTGATGCCCGGACCAGAACACGCTCGTGGTCAGCGACGATCCGGACAGCATGGCAGGGCCCTGACTGCCGGCACCCGGGTACTCGGCGCGCAGGGCGGCGACCGCCGGATCGTCGGCCAGCTCGACGCCGGCGCCGATCGAGGCCGCCGCCTGTCGTAGGGACTCGTCCAGCCGGTAGACCTCGCCGGGGACGCGCAGCTCCGGCGGCTTGCCGGGCGCGCTCGCGCCGAGCGGCACGAATCCGTGCGGCCAGCTGGCCGGGATCTCTCGGGCGTCGAGCTCGTGCGCGTAGCCGCCGTGGACCGCGAAGTCCGCGCACACCACCGATCCGATCGTGCCCACGGCCGGGTCGATCCCGGCGATGCCCGCTATCAGCACGTAGGCCTGCGACAGGTCGAAGAGCCCGGACAGCGCCAGCGCCGCCACCGAGGCCGCCGCGTTCGACTCGCCCATGCCGGTGGTCAGCAGCCACAGGCCGTCGGCGCGGCCGTGCACCAGCGGGAAGTCGGCACACAGACCCGGCACGACCACCGAGGTGTCCAGGCCCTCACGCACCCGCCACCGGAAGCCCTCCCCGAGGCCGTCCTCCGGCTCGGTGTCGAACATCGTGATCACCAGCACCCGCACCTGCCGGACCATCGCCATCCCGCCTTCGCCTCGCGTGACACGTCAAGGCGACGATTATCGAGGCGGCCGGCCGCGACCCGCATCGGGCGAGGGACGGCTTCGGGGTGCCGGAGGTGGTCTGGCCCGGCCGTTCGAACGTGTGGCCGTTGAGGTGGTGGCACGTACCTCCGAAATCCGTGCGGAAAGACGAAACACTTGCTGCCTACGTATGCCGCACGCGGGTCGGGAGTTCAGTCCCGGCTCGCCGTTCCTTGACACGTAAGTCACTAAGTGATTTATTCACTTCACGCCAGCCGTAGAGGAGAGCGAAGTGCACGAGGCGAAACCTGCTGGAAGCACGCCGGGGGCCATGGCCGGAAGCGCGGCCGGGGCCATTGCCGGGGGCCTGTTGAGCGGAGACCCCGCTCGCCCGGAAACCCTCTCCGACCGCCTGGCCTCCGGAGTGCTCAGCCTGATCAACCGCGAGGGCCTGAACCAGGGCGATCCGTTGCCCACCGTCAAAGTGCTCGCTGCGCAGTTCTCGGTGACCACGCCGACGATGCGCGAGGCGTTGCGGCGGCTTCAGGCCACCGACGCGGTGGAGTTGCGTCATGGCTCCGGCGTGTATGTGGGCGCCGGGGTTCACAGGACCCTGATGCCCAATCCGAACTCCATGATCACCGACTATGCCGAGCTGGCGATCCAGCTGGTCGAAGCCCGTCTGGTCATCGAGCCCGGGATTGCGGCGCTGGCCGCGCAGCACCGGGACGAGGCCGATCTGGAGCGCCTGGAGCTGGCTCTGGAGACCGCGACCCGGTCACCGGACGACCCGCGTCCGCATCTGTACTTCCACCGCGAGCTGGCGAGGTCGTCCGGCAACAAGGTGCTGTACGAGATCGTCGACTCGCTGCTGGAGGTCCGGGCGCGGGAGCAGCAGTTCCTGCGGCGCCTGATCACCGACCGGCAGCGCGACTACGACGAGCACCAGGCGATCGTCGTGGCCGTCCGGGCCGGTGACTCCGCCGCCGCCGAATCCCTGGTTCGCGAACACCTGCGGGAGCTGCGCTACACCGTCGAGCGCACTGAACGGCAGGTCTCCGCGCCTCCGGGCGAGCCGCCCACACCTCGAACGAGAGAATGAGATGACCCTTGACGCCGCGTCGTTTGATCGCCCCCGCTCCCACCGCCTGGCCGATCTCACGTGGCCCGAAGTGCGCCGCCGCCGCGCCGAAGCACCCGTCGCGATCGTTCCGCTCGGGGCCTGCGAGCAGCACGGCACCGGTCTGGCCCTGCGCACCGACACCACCCGGGCCGAGGTCGTCGCCGATCTGATCGCCGAGCGGCTCTCGCCCAGAGTCCTGATATCCCCGGTGATCCCGGTCGGTGTCTCCGAACACCACATGGGCTTCCCCGGAACCCTCACGCTGACCGCCGAGACCCTCGGCCACGTCATCGACGACCTGCTGACCAGCCTGTACCGGCACGGCTGGCGCCGGATCTTCATCCTCACCGGCCACGGCGGCAACAACTCCGCCGTCGACATCAGCGTTCGACGGCTGCGGGCCCGCCACACCGACCTGCACCTGGCCTGGAGCGGCATCACCAACGTCGCCTCGGACGTGGTCGCGCGGCTGGCCACCAGCCCCGTGCGCGGCCACAGCTGCGAGATCGAGACGTCGCAGGCGCTGTTCGCCGATCCCACGCTCGTGCGGCCCGACCAGCTGATCCGCGGCGCCGCCACCGTGCACGACCTGGACCCGGCCGGCCGGCTGAGCCAGACCCACAAAGGCATCCACTTCCCGCAGGACTACCACGTCCTGAGCCCCACCGGCGCCCTCGGCGACGGCCGCGAGGCCAGTGTCGAGGACGGGGAGGCGGTCATCACCACCGTCGTCGACCGGGTCGTGGCGTTCCTTGAGGACTTCATGGCGCTGCCCGACCGCGCACACCTTCCCACCCCCACCCTTGCCGATTCCGATCCCCTGACCCTGGAGGCCTGATGCTCTCGTCCAGACTCCGGCGGCGCATCGCCATCGCGCTCGCGCCCCTCGCCTTGCTCCTGCCCACCGCCTGCGGCTCCAGCTCTTCATCGGCCTCCGGCAGCAGCAGCGGCAACTCATACGGCACGCTCACCGCCGGGACCATCAAGTTCGCCTACCGTGCGGACGACAAGCCTGTGTCGTTCGTCCAGGACGGCAAGCCGGCGGGCTTCATGGTGGACCTGACGACCGCGATGGCCGCGAAGCTGAATCTGAAAGCCGACTTCGTGTCGACGAACTTCAACAGCATGCTGCCGGACGTGCGCAACCATCTGTATGACGCTGCCGCGTTCGGGGTGCTGGTCACTCCGGACCGCAAGAAGCAGACGGCGTTCACCTCGGCCGTGAACTACAGCCAGGCGCAGGTGGTCTCGCTGAAGAACGCGGCGATCGCGACGGTGGCCGACTGCAACGGCAAGACCATCGCCGTCACGCAAGGCAGTGAGCTGATATCTCTGCTTCAGGCCACGGCGCCGAAGGTCACCATTCGAGAGTTCCCCAACATCGCTTCCAGCGCCAACGCGTTGTCGGCGAAGCAGGTGGACGGTCTGCTGACCGGGACCACCACGACTCAGAATCTGTTGGGGCAGCACAGCGACTTCGTGGCTTCGCCGCCGGTGACGAGCGGGCTGAGCGCGTTCCCGGTGGCGCAGGACCGGCCGAAGCTGTTGCAGGCGTTGAACTCCGCGCTTGAGCAGGTCATCAAGGACGGGACGTATACGAAGCTGTTCGCCAAGTGGAACCCGCCGGGGACCAAGATCCCTGATCAGATGCTCAGCGACTATCCGGGGATGCAGCAGGTTCTGGCGGCGTCGTCCTCTGGCTCCTCTGGTTCCGCTGGTTCTTCGGCTTCCGCTTCCTCTTCGTCCAGTACGCCCTGAGGACAGGAGCAAGCATCGTGAACGGTTTGCAGCGCTTCTGGGACACGTTCTTCAACGGCCATCTGTTGGTGGACGTCTTCCCCTCACTGCTTCGCACCGGACTGCTCAACACTCTGGTGCTCGCGCTTCTGGCCAGCGTCATCGGCTTGGTGGTGGGCATCGTGATCGCGTCCGGTCTGATGGCTCGGACCCGCTTCGCCCGTCTGCCCAGCCGGTGCTACGTCGACGTCCTGCGTGGACTGCCGCACATCCTGAGCATCTACCTCATCGGGCAGGGGCTGCCGGTCGCCGGGTTGAACATCTTCGGGACCTGGACGTACGGGTATGCGGCGCTCGCCATCGGGCTGACTGAGGGTGCTTATATGGCGGAGATCTTCCGTTCGGGCTTCCAGAGTGTCGATCCGGGCATCGTCGAGGCGGCGCGGTCCGTGGGGATGTCGCAGCGCAAGACCATGCGGCTGGTGGTGTTCCCCATCGGGTTCCGGCAGGTGCTGCCGGCGCTGACAGGCCAGTTCATTCTCGTCATCAAGAGCACGGCTCTGGTGTATCTGCTGGGGCTGGCGGCGGGGCAACGGGAGATGTTCGCCATTGCCCAGGACGCATCTACGAATGATGCGTCGCTGACTCCCTTGGTCGCGGCCGGCGTGTTGTATCTGGCGATCACTGTGCCGCTCACGTATGCGGTCAACGCTTGGGACCGGCGGTTGCGTGAGGGTCCCCGTGCTGCTGCCATCGATCCCGTGATGCGTCAGGAGGCCATCGCATGAACACGGTCTCCAATGCTGCGCGCAGCGATGGGAAGGCCACTCATCGGGCTCCCACTGCTGTCCGTTTCGAGAACATCCACAAGAGTTTCGGCGTGACGCCGATTCTGCGCGGCGTCGATTTGGAGGTCGCCGGAGGTACTACGACGTGTGTCATCGGGCCGTCGGGCTCGGGCAAGTCGACGTTGTTGCGGTGCGCGAACTTGTTGGAGGTGCCTGATTCGGGGCGGGTGTTGATCGGGGAGGAGGCGATCACCGATCGCGGTGCGGATGTCGACAGCATTCGTACTCGCGTCGGGATGGTCTTCCAGCGGTTCCATCTGTTCCCGCACCACAGCGTGCTGAACAACGTGACCCTTGCGCTTCAGCAGGTGCTGGGCGTTCCTCGCGAAAAGGCTGTGGAGATCGCGCGGCGGCGGCTGGCCGAGGTCGGGCTGGCCGCTGTCGAAGACCGGCGTCCTTCTCAGTTGTCCGGCGGCCAGCAGCAGCGGGTGGCGATCGCCCGGTCGCTGGCCATGGACCCCGAGGTGATGCTCTTCGACGAGGCGACGTCGGCCCTGGACCCGGAGCTGGTCAAGGGCGTGCTCGGGGTGATGCGCGATCTGGCGCAGCAGGGGATGACGATGATCGTCGTGACCCACGAGATGCGTTTCGCGCGGGAGGCGGCTCATCAGGTCGCGTTCCTGGACGGTGGCCGCGTGCTGGAGACGGCGGCGCCGGACGCGTTGTTCGACTCGCCCCAGAGCGGGCGACTGCGGGAGTTCCTAGACCAAGTGCTTTGACTTCTCTTCTCACCGGAGGCGACTTCATGTACGGCTTCGCACGAACCAGAGGTTTGAGATGTGCCGCTGCCTTTGTCGCGGTGGCGGCCGGGATCGGGCTGGCACTCGCCGGCCCCGCGGCCTCGCTGCAGTCGGCGCACGCCGATGCGCCGGCAGGCGTCGTCGACTACGCGATTCCCACCACAGGCTGCGGGATTCCGTCGTTCGCCGAACCCGGCAGCACGACGACGCAGACCATCGACACCGGGGGCGCGACGCGCGAGTACGTCATCCGTATCCCCGGCGGCTACCGTCCGTGGCGCCACTACCCGCTCGTCATCACGTTCCACGGGCGCGGCGATTCCGACACGTCGCAGTCACAGGTGACGGACATCACCGACGACAACACCATCGCGGTCTATCCGCAGGGCCTGCCGGGTAAAGGCGGTAAGGCCGCCTGGCCCGGCGCTCCGTACAGCACGCCGGAGATGGACAACGACCCGCTGTTCGTCAGTGACCTGATCACGGGTCTTCAGAGCACACTCTGCGTCGACCCCAGCCGGGTGATGCTCGCTGGCAAGTCCAACGGAGGCGCCTTCGCCGCCAGCCTCGCCTGCACGATGGCGGATCGCATCGCCGCCGTCACCGTTGTCTCCGGCGCCCTGTACGGCCAGCAGGGTTGCACGCCCGACCGCCCGGTGCCGGTCCTGGACTTCCACGGCACGGGCGACACCGTCATCCCCTATGACGGAGACCCCGCGCGCGGCCTGCCGGCGATCCCCGACTGGATGGCGCAGTGGGCGACGCAGGACGGATGTGACAGCGCCCCGACCGTCTTCTTCCAGCAGGACGACGTGACCGGGGAGAACTGGCAGAACTGCCAAGGCGGGGCCGACGTGGTGCACTACCGGATCGACGGCGGCGGCCACGTGTGGCCCGGAAGCAGCACCCCGTCGGCCACCCAGACGGTCAGTGCCACCGCGCTGATGATCAGCTTCCTGCGGCAGCACCCGCTGCCCTGCGCGCTGTGGAGTTGGAGCTAGAGCTAGAGCTCATCGACAGCCCGGGCGACCAGTATGTGCTGATTGCCCGGGCTAGCTCGGTTCGCCGATCAGATCGCCCGCGGCTCGGCTCGCTGGCAAGCAGACCAGTACCGCGCCGAGGTGGCCTGTCTGTGCAGCTGGCCTGGCTCACCTACCCAGCCGGATCACTGCGCGGCTCGCCGGCAGGCAGACCGGGGCCGTGCCGTGCGCCAGCCGGAGCATCGCGCGCGGCTCGCCGGTCGGTGCTGTGCCGGGCAGGCTGGGCAGATGGTTTTGCTCTGCCAGTCGGACCTGGGCTTGGCGCTGAGGTGGCCTCACTCGCTCCGCTTGTGCTCCACCGTCAGGAACCGCAGCTCGGTCGCCCCGTCGTTCACCAGGTCGTGCAGCAGGTATTGCCCGGGCGCGAAGTACAGGTGGTGCGTCTGGCCGGCGCGGTAGGAGACCTTGCGGGTCGTGCCGTCGTCGGTGTGCTGGAGCGAGTGTCCGTCCGACAGCGCTGTCCAGAAGTAGTCCAGGATGTGGCGGTGGGCCGGGAGGCGGCCGCCGGGTGGGACGGTGATCATCCAGACTTTGACGCGGGCGTCCTCGGAGAGGAGTTCGGAGCCGACTTGGTCGTTGTAGGCGTTGCGTTCGAACTCCTCGCGCAGTTCGGGAGACCAGCCCTCGAAGTCGGTGGCGATCAGGTCGCCGGCGAGGTTGAGGGGGGTGCTCATCGGGGCGCCTCCACTTCGGACAGGACGCTGCGCAAGAACTCAGTGCTCTGTCGGGTGTACTCCTCGTACGTCGCGTCCGGGAGTACGCCGGAGCCGTGGTCGCGGATCCACTGGCGCATGCCGGCCGTCAGGTCGGTGGCCTCGTCGACTTCGGCCATGTGGCGGGTGGCCACCGGGGTGCGGTCCAGCGCGGGCATGAACTCCACCGACAGCCAGCCGTCGTAGCCCGTCTCGCGCAGTGCTGCGATCAGGCCGTGCCAGTCGACCGCGCCCTGGCCGGGCGGGAGCCGGTTGTTGTCGGCGACGTGGAAGTGCACGAGGCGGTCGCCGACCGCCTTGATCGCCGCGGCCGGGCTCACCTCTTCGATGTTCATGTGGAAGATGTCCAGGCACACCCCGACGTCGTCCCCGCTCTCCTCGGCGAGCGCCAGGGCCTGGTCGGCGCGGTTGATCAGGTACGTCTCGAAGCGGTTGAGGGGCTCGATCGCGAGCCGGATCCCGAGCGCGCGGGCCCGGTCGGCCGCGGTCCGCAGCGCGTCCACGTACCAGCGCCACTCGACCTCCGGGGCCGCCGACGGCGTCATCTTGCCGACCGTGCACGGCACCGTCACGAACGTCCCGCCGAGATCCGCGGTCAGCTCGACGGTCTCCAGCAGGTACGTCAGACTCCCCTCGCGAACGTAGGCGTCCTCGTGTAGAAGGTCGCGGCCGCCGAGGAACAGCGCCAGCGTGCCGGCGCAGACGATGTCGTGCGTGCGCAGCAGACGCCGCGTGGCCTCGCGGTCGATCGCGCGGGGGTCGGACGCCAGCTCGATGCCGTCGTATCCGCACCGCGCGAGCCGCGGAACCGTGGTGGCCAGCGCCTCCGGCCGCATCCAGTTGTGCATCGAGAGCTTCACGCTCGGGTCCTCCATCTGCGCGTGGTGGTGGTCACATCTATTCGACGGCCGGCGAGATAGAAGTTCAAATACAAAGATCTGGCATCTGGTATAGATTTTCCTGATACCAGGAGGTCAGCCGATGCCCACCTCACGCCAGATCGAGTACTTCGTCGCCGTCGCCGAGCACGGCTCGATCAGCCGCGCCTCCGCCGAACTGCACGTGTCCCAGCCGGCCCTGTCGGTCCAGCTGATCGCGCTGGAAAAGGAGCTGGGCACCAGGCTCTTCGAGCGCCTGCCCCACGGCGTCCGCCTCACCAGCTCTGGCCGCGGCGCGCTGGTGCACGCGCGAGCCGCCCTCACGGCGAGCCGCCGCATGGCGCACGTCGCCAGCGACAGCGACGGCCTCTACACCGGCCGCGTCAGCGTGGCCACCGTCTACTCGGTGAGCCTGGGTGTCCTGCCGCGCCTGATCCGGGCGTGGCGGCAGGCGATGCCCGGCGTCGACATCGACGTCCACGAGCACCGGCACGCCGCGGAGTTGCAGCGCTCCATGGCGCAGGGGGAGGCCGATCTGGCGGTCGGGCCCCGCCCCGACGATTGGCCGGGCCCGGTGTATCCGCTGCTCACCGAACGCTTCGTCGTCCTGCTGGGCGACGCCGAGGAGCCGGTGTCCACGCTGGCCGACCTGGCCGCGCACCGCTGGGTCCACTACACGCCGGCCAACGGCCTGTCCGCCGTCGTCGACCGGGTCTGCGCCGACGCAGGCTTCGTACCTCGCATCGCTGTGCGCACCGAGCAGACCGCCTCGGCGGTCGCGTTTGCCGAGGCCGGGCTCGGGCCGGCGCTGGTGCCGCACAACGTGGTGCCGCAGTCGTTCCGCGGCCGGATTCTCGAACCGGATCCGCCATTTATCAGGGAGCTGACGATTTACGTGCGTCAGGAGGCTGATGCGCTTGTCGCCAGACTGGTCGAGATAGCAGAACACGGCATCGGTCCCGAGCGGCAAGCTCTGCCGACCGGGACCGACGCACGTCAGTGAAGGGATCCAGCGCTGGTTCCTAAGGCTTTGCAGCCTTACAGCCTTACAGCTTCGTGGCGATGAACTGCGCCGCGTTGTACGACCCCCAGCCGGTCACCTCGTCGTAGCCGACGCCGGCGCTGTAGCCGCCGTTGTTACCGGACTTGATGTCGTGGAAATCGGTGTTGTAGAGCGAGCTGCGCGCGACGCTGTAGATGAAGCTGTTCGCGTAGCCGAACTTCGCCTTCCCGGCCTTGGCCGCGGCGGTGTCGTAGTCCGCGACGAACGCGGCCCAGTTCGGCGCGGCGGCGCTGGTGCCCCACACGTCGGTCCAGCTGCCGTCGGCGTCGATGTACCACGGGCTGCTGTCGCCGCCGGCGGCGGAGACGTCCGGCACCTCGCGGTGGCCGCTGGAGTTCACCGGCGCCTGGAACGAGGGGGTGGACCACTTGTCGGACTGGCCGCCGCCGCTGCCGGACCAGCCGGTCTCGCTGCTCCAGGCGTTGGACGAGGAGACGGTCAGGTTCGTGCCGCCGACGCCGGACACGTACTGGTCCGAGGCCGGGTAGTCGACGGACAGCGACGAGCCGTCGTCCGTGGCGCCGTTGTCGCCGGAGGCGGCGAAGACGGACTGGCCCTGTGCTGCGGCCTCCTTGAAGTCCGCGTCGTCGGAGGTGAGGTTGTTCTCCTGGTTCTCCGGCTGGCCCCAGCTGCTGGAGATCACCGGGACGTCGGCGCTGACCAGGGCCGCGTACAGCGCGACCTCGCCGGCGTCGCTGTTCGGCGCCTCGTACACCTTCACGTTCGCCTTGGGGGCCAACGCGTTGACGACCTCGATGTCGAGCTCGTCCTCCACCGAGCCCGAGGTGTCGGTGGTGCCGCCGGCCACGTTCACCACGGTCGCCGCCGGCGCGCCGAGGCTGTACTTGGAGTTGTAAGCCGCCACGGCCGAGGACGAGTACGCCGAGAACTCCACCAGGCCGACGGTCAGGCCGGAGCCGTTGTCGCCGGACGCGAGCGGCCCGGTGAGGTTGTAGCCGCCGCGCGCCTTGGTCGGCGTGAGGACGGTGCCGGCGTGCGGCGCCGCCTGGGTTCCGGCGGCGTGGTTGTCGATGTGGTAGCTCGGAGTCCGCTTCGAGGCGTTGGACAGACCGGCCACGCTGGAGACGACCGAGGCGATGTCCGCGGGCAGCGTCGGCGCGGCGGTGTTGGCGTAGACGTCGTGGCCGCCGGTGCGCCAGGTGCCCAGCTGCACGCCGAACGCCTTCTCCGCCTGCGCGGCGGTGCCGCTGACGGCGAGCGTCTGGTGGTTGGCGGTCACCGTGCCGACCGACAGGCCCTGGCCGCGCAGGTACTTGGTGACCTGCGCGATCTGGGCGTCGCCGGCGCCGTAGGTTGCCGCGTACTGCGCGACGGTGAGGTAGTGCTTGTACTGCCGTGAGGCGGGGTCGGCGACCTGACGCAGGAACACGTCCAGACCGGCCTGGTTGCGGGGCGTCAGGCTGACTTCGAGGGTGATCGGCGTGTTCGCCGCGACCGATCCGGTCCGGACGGCGTCGGACGCCAGGTGCGGCGCGGCGGCGGTGCCGGCCAGCGCGGTCCGGACCGCGGCCGGGGTCGCCGCGTGCGCGACCGGGAGGGCGAGCACGAAGACCGGCAGCGGTGCGGCGAGCGCGCCGAGCGTCCGCCGTATTCGCCGGTTGACAGTGGTGGAGACAGGCATGGGCCATTCCTTGGGGTTGGTGGGGAGATGCTTCGGTGGCACACGTCGCTTCGGACACGAATGTTCGTGTCCTGCGATGTGTTGAATGAGACGGTAATGCCGTGTTCGTGTCTTGAAAAGCCCCGAAATCAGGGTTTTACAATCAACCGGCGGTTGGTCCGAAGCGCGCGGATCGGCACCCTCTACTCACGTCACGGGAGGAGGGTGTGTTGAAGGGGAGCGCCTAGCGCGCGGCGGGGATCAACGGCAACACGAACAGGACCACACGCGACCGAGGTCGATGTGGGATCGGGATACGAGCCGGATCCGCTTCACATTCTCATGAGTATCAGAGCACGAACAAACGGTCAACAACGCCTTTGTCGTCGAATGGTGTGGCATCCGAAGCATCGGTGACATTTCGGGGTCTCAGTGGGGATGGCTGGTCCGTGTTCGTCCCGCGCTGTATGTTAGGTAAGCCTTACCTAAACTATCGAGGAGTCCGCATGCCCCTGCAGCGTCGTTCGTGCAGCTCGTGTCCCCACGACGGCGAGGTGCTGCCGGCGAAGCCGACGGCCGCGGAGCGTGCGCGGACGCTCGCGGCGGGGAGTTCGTCGGCGACGCTGGTCATTCCGGGACTGTCGGTGCTCGATCCGCTCAGCATGCTGCCTTCGCAGCGCGTGGTGATCGGGGACGCCGACATCATCCTGCGGCTTCCGGTCGGATCACCGGCGCTGCGAGCGGTCAGGTGCGCAGGCAACGACGAGGTCGCCGCGGTGCTGGAGATCACGGACGTCGCGCCGGTCGCGGTCCCGGATCGGATCCGCAGCCGCGCCTACGTCGCCGGCTGGCTCACGCCGGTGCGGGACGGCCTGGAGCGCGGCTGGCTGAAGCTGGAGGTCGGCGAGGTCACGGTCGAGGACGTGTGGGGCACCGAGCTGGTCGAGCCGGACGACTTCGCGGCGGCCGAGCCCGATCCGCTGGCCGAGTACGAGGCCGATCTGTTGCAGCACCTTGCGGCCTCGCACGGTGGCGAGCTCGGGTGGCTGTGCGCGCTGGTCGAGGGGCGGGACGGGGACGGAGCGCCTGGGATGCCGCTGGATGTGGTGCCGTTGGCGCTGGACCGATTCGGGCTGCGGGTGCGGTTCAGCGATGGCGGCGGGAGTTTTGATGCGCGGTTCCAGTTTCCGGCTGCCGTGACGGATGTGGCCGAACTGCGGCGGACGGTGCGCGCGCTGTTTGAGGAGGCCTGGCGCGCTGTGGACCAAAAGCAGGATTCCGATCTGGCTTAGCGTGGGTATTGAGCGGGGCGTTCAGGCCGCACCAGGCGACCGCACCTCAGTTCGGTCCGCCTGCTCGGCGTACACCCACCGCCCACAACGGCCGGCGCGGATCGCGACGACGGCGCGCCCCGCTTCCGTCACCGCCGTCCGGCCGACCTCGCTCGCGCGGCAGAACGTGCCTGCGCGCACCACGTTCTGTTCCGGCGTGCGGGGGAGTGGCACGTGTGCCGGTGCGGTCGTCGGCGCCGTGGTGCGGGCGGGCCGGGGGTCCTGTGCCTGCTGCCGTCCGATGCGGAGCTTCAACTTCATTGCGTTCCCCTGATCTCCTGTCGTTCCGCGACGATGCGGCGCGGTAGGTACGCCATTTGATCAACAGCCGTATTTGTTAGGACGAAGCATCGTGGCCAGCCGGGGTGAGTTCACCCTTTTGGCGCTACGGAAAGCCGGAGGGCCCGCTCTTGCCGGTCGTGCGGGCCGAGGGGAAGATCGAGTCATGAGGTCCGGTGTCGTCGTCGGGTACGAGCAGACGCCGCCCGGCGAGCGGGCGCTCGCCGAGGCGGCCGGGGAGGCAGATCGGCGCGGGGTCGTGCTCACCGTCGTACATGTGCTCCATCACGAGCCGTCTGAGCCGTCGGAGCTGTCCGAGCCGTCAGACGAGCCCGCCGCCCCCGACATCGCCGAGCAGGCCGCCGACCGCGTCCGCTCAAGCCACCCCGGCCTGAGCGTCGAAGCCCGCACCGTCGCCGGTCCCGTCCCGACCGTGCTGGCCGACCAGTCCGCCGAAGCCGACCTGCTGGTGGTCGGGCACCACGGCCACGGCGGGTTCAACGGCCTCCACCTCGGCTCGGTCGCCCTGCGTGCGGTGGCGCGCGCCGTGTGTCCGTCCCTGGTCGTGCGCGGCTCGGAGCACCGGACGCGGGGGACCGTGGTGGCCGCCGTGGACGTCGGGCACGCTGCGGAGGAGATTCTTGCGGTCGCCTTCGCCGAAGCGGCGCTCCGTGGGGCGCGGCTGAAAGTCGTCAGCGCGCTGGGGGCCGTACTCGGCCACGCGTCGGACCAAGCGGCAGAGCGTGCGGAGGATGCGCTGCGACGGCTGCTGAAGCCCTGGCAGGCCGAGTACCCCGACGTCGAGACGGATCACGAGCTCGTCGAAGGCGCGCCCACGGGCTTCCTCACTGGCGCGACGACCTACGCCGGCCTCATCGTCGTCGGCATCCATCGCGGCACTGAGGAGCGCCAGGGCGTACGCATCGGCCCTGTCGCCGAGACCCTGCTGCTGCACTCCGACTGTCCCGTCGCGGTCGTCCCGCACGACTGAACTGCGGAGCCGGGCAACCCGATCACGCCCCACCCACGTCGATACGACGGCAATCGGGTTTTCCAGGAAGGGCAGGGGTGGATGCGGGGTCCGGACGAGGCGGAGTTCGACGAACTCGTCGCCGGGCGTGCGCACGCATTGCGGCGTACGGCCTACTTGTTGTGCGGTGACTGGCACCAAGCCGAGGACCTGGTGCAGGTCACCTTCATGAAACTGCACGCCTCCTGGCAACGGGTCCGGCGGCAGGAGGCGTTCGACGCGTATCTGCGCAAGACGCTGCTGCGCGCGTGCATCGACGAGAAGCGGCGCGCGCGGTGGCGGCGCGAGGCGCCCACGGCCGTGCTGCCCGAGGTGATCGCGCCCGGGCCGGAGCCGGACGGGGTGCGGGACGTGCTGGTCGGCGGGCTGCGGCGGCTGCCGCCCCGGCAGCGCGCGACGCTCGTCCTGCGCTACTTCGAGGACCTGAGCGTGGAGGAGACCGCACGTCTGCTCGGCTGTTCGCCAGGGACGGTGAAGAGCCAGACGTCGAAGGGCCTGGCGAGTCTGCGCGCGATCGTGGACCCGGCCCTGCTCGCCCGGACGGAGGAGCTGGCATGAACGGCGGAGCTCGGATGAACGACCAGGACTGGATGCTCGACGTGCTCACCCGATCGAGCCGCGAGCCGGAGCCGGCGTGGACCCCGGACAAGGCGACGATCGCGGCCGGCGGCCGGCGTCGGCGGCGGCTGCGGACCGTCTCGGTCGGCGGCGGCGCGGTCGGCGCGCTCGCGGTGACGGCGGCGGTGGTGATCGGGCTCGGCGGGATCGTCGGCGCGGGGTCGGCCGCGCCGGGGCCGGGGACGCCCAAGTCGACGAGCGTGTTCGACTACGCGGCGATCTCCGTGAGCGGCTCCGGCAAGGGGCCTTCGAACGTCCTTCCGGTCTCGGCCGTGGACAAGATGTCGGGGCTGATCGACGTCCTGGACCCTGCGCACTCGCACCTGCGGAGCATGGTCTCGGCCTCCGGCTTTCCCCACCTGCACTACCAGACGGCCGCCGACGGGAACTCCTCGGCCATGGAGATCTCGACGATCACCGCCTCGTCGGTCTACACGACCGACGGCAAGGTGCCGGTGCCGGCGGTCGGATCGAAGGCGCCGAACGGCAGCCTCTCGATCATGTTCGCCGCGACCTCGGACCGGCTGGGCCGGAACGTGTACGACGAGCCGGACGTCAGCCGGGACAACATCCCCTGCGGCTACGCGTTGCTGGACGCTTTCCAGTCCACGCCGCCCGCGCACGCGCCGCACTGGTCGAAGTGCACGTCGACGGTGCTGCCCGACGGCTCGAAGGTGGACAGCTCCTCGACGCCGGACGGCGACGGCACGGTGACGATGGCGGTTCGGGAGTATCCGAACAACGGGGGCGGGATCGCGGTCGTCTGGACCGACTACGCGAGCTGGAAGACGACGCTCGGGGCGGACCTGGCGCAGATGGATCGGGCGCCGGATCCGTCGGTGGTGCTGAAGCCGAACCCGTTCAGCGAGCAGGAGCTGGCGGTGGTGCTGTCGGATCCGTCGCTCGGGCCGACGAGCAAGCCGAAGGCGTCCGGCAACGGTCCGAAGCAGTTCCTGAAGACCAGCGATCTGGGGGCGGACGCGACGTACGACCCGGCGTCGTCGAGCGGCGGCACCGGCGACCTGCCGATGGACAACGGCTGCGACTACAAGGACGTCAACCCGCTGGCCAAGCAGGGGCGGATGGCGAGGTACACCGTGACCGCGCCCGGCGCGAAGAAGGTCGTGGTCTCGGAGCTGGAGTACCCGCTGCCGGCGGGGACCGGGCCGAGCACCATGGCCACGGCGCGCAGCCAGGCCAAGGGCGGCTGCGACCAGCACGGCTCGCTGTATTCGAAGGACACTGTCAAGGATCTCCCGAAGGGGATCGGCGACGAGGCGTTCGTCGAGAACGGGGTCGGGACCGGCACGGTGACGGTGTGGATGCGGTTCGGGGACACGATTCTGCGGGTCGACATCACGCAGGGCCAGGCGATGCCGGACCTGTCGGCGCCGACGGATCAGGCGTGGTTGTCGGACGTCGCCAAGGCGGCTGCTTCGCATTGGACTGCGAAGGACTGAGGACCGCTCAGGAGCCCGGGCATGCTTCGGTGTGCTCGGGTTCTTGCATGCCTTGCTCGACGGATCAACAGCTCAACGGCACCGACTGTAAATGACTGACCATGTCAGGTAGTTCCACGGATACGTCGCGGACAGCCCCCCGCATAGCCTCAAGGTATTCGGGGAATGCGGGTTCGACGACGTCGCATGGAGGGGATGCGGCGGCTCTAGTCGTAGACCGTGTGACCTGCGTGAGCCGAGGCGTCCGGGGGGAGGTCTCGGCTCACGCATTGCCGTCGGCAGTCGTGGCGTTCAGAGGCAAATTTCGTACAACCCCAGCCCTCCAGAATATCGGAGTAGTCAACGCTTCCATAACCCAGTTCATGGAATCGTTGCAGAACCGACATGGAATCTCCATCTGGATTCAGTGTGCTGAGTGAGGGTCCAGTGATGGTCTGGGCTCCGCCCCCTGATACGGGATCCGCGCCCACCATCTCCGGGCGCGACACAGCCGCAGAAGGAGAGATCACCCAGCGATGAACGCCCACACGTTCCGCAAGACCGCCATGATCGCCGGCTTCGCCCTCGCCTCGACGGTCGTCGCCTACCCGGCGCACGCCGCCGCCGGCACCTACACGCCGTTCGTCTTCGACCAGACCTCCGGCGGGCAGCCCACCATCTACACCTTCATCAACTCCGCGACCACCAGCCTCGACCTGACCATGTACGAGCTCGAAGACACCACCGCCGAGCAGGACCTGGTCAACCTGCAGGCGGCCGGCGTCACCGTCCGGGTGATCCTGGACCAGGCCCAGCAGTCGAAGAACCAGGCCGCCTACGACACCCTGACCAACGGCGGGGTCAGCGTCGCGTGGTCCTCCACCTCGTTCGTCTACACCCACCAGAAGACGATCACGGTGGACGGCTCGCAGTCGATGATCCTCAGCGGCAACCTCACCGCGCAGTACTACAGCACCGGCCGGGACTACGGAGTCGTCGACAGCGACTCCAACGACGTCTCCGCGATCGAGGCCGTCTTCAACGCCGACTTCAGCGGCAGCGACATCACCCCGAGCGACGGCGACAACCTGCTCTGGTCGCCCACCGACTCGCAGTCCCGGCTGCTGTCGGTGATCAACGGCGCGACCTCGACGCTGGACATCGAGGAGGAGGAGCTCAGCGACTCGGCGCTGGTCAACGCGGTCGTGGCCAAGGCCGAGGCGGGCGTTGCGGTGCGCGTCGTGGTCGAGGACCCGTCGTCCTGGAGCAGCGCGGTCACCAAGATCAAGAACGCCGGCGGCTCGGTCGTCGGCTACTCCGGCACCACCGGCCTGTACATCCACGCCAAGGCCGTCGTCGCCGACTACGGCCAGTCCGACGCGGCCGTCGAGGTCGGTTCGGTGAACTGGACCTCGAACTCGCTGACCAACAACCGCGAGCTCGGCATCATCCTGACCGACACCGGCGTCGAGAGCACCATAGAGACCCAGTTCAGCTCGGACTACTCCGGCGGGACCGCGCAGTAGGCGCCACAAGCGCAGAAACAGCGGTAGCCCTCGCCGCGTTCGCGACCGCCGATCGGCGGCAGCGAACGCGGCGAGCCTGTCTCACCAAGGGATTCCGGGAGCTTCACCCCGACACGAAGGTCGAGCTGGCCGACGGCAGCAGCAAGCCGATCAGCCAGATGAAGCCCGGCGACAAGGTCAAGTCGACCGACCCCGCCACCGGCAAGACCAAGGACAGCACCGCCTCCGAGGTGCTGGTCAACTACGACACCGACCTTTACGACCTGACGGTCCACACCGCCAAGGGCGACCAGGTCACCACCGACGACGGCTACGAGGTGGCGCTCAAGAGCGGCAAGCAGGGCCCCGGCGCCTGGTTCAAGCAGGTCAACAACTTCCCCGGCGGACCAGGCACGGGCCGCACGTTCACCGTGGCACATGTCGAGGGCCAAGCGGCCGGCATCATGCGCCAACTGACCGACGTCACCGACGCCGACCTCTACATCAACAAGATCCCGTGCGACACCGGAGGCTTCCGCAGGTTCGTGCTCCACAAGACACTGCCCGACGGAGCTACACTCAGGGTCCACTTCCCCGACGGCAACGGGGGCGTCAGGACCTGGACATTCACCGGAGGGAAGCCGGGATGGACCGAGTAGAAAATCCGCCGCACCACCTGCGGTACTGGGACCCCACCGAGAAGGAAGAAACCGGCACGAACGTCACAAGCGCCGCCGAAGTCGCGGCCACAGCGGACGCAGTAGCAGCGACCTACCGGGAGCAGGACTTCGGCTCCTACCCAGGCCTGACGCTCCAGCGCACGCCGGACGCCCCGGCGGACTCCTTGGGCATCTGCGTGGCACCCTTCGGCTGGGCGCTCATCCACACGGACGAGGACTTCGCCCAGACGATCACGCACAGCGACAGGCCCCTGGACGGCACCGACCAGCAGGTGTGGTTCGACGACATCCTGGAGGTCGGCACGGTGTGCTTCATCGACCGGGAGCTGGCGGTGGAGGTGATCGGCAGCTGGATGACCGGCGGAGGGCTGCTGGAGGCCGCCGGGTTCACGGACGACCTGTTCGCGGCTTGACACGCTAGGCACTACCGGACCGCCGGCCCGCTGCTGATTTCGGCAGCGGGCCGGCGGCTGGCATGAGCGGGGCGGCGCGCGGGCCGGTGCGGCCAGGTTGCCGACTCTGATGAGAACTGGCGCCTTGGCGGCTGTGGTTGGTGACGGGCCGCGCGCGGCCGACCATGTGGTGAGGGGGTCCGACCGGACCATGCGGGGTGTTGGTTCTGGGTCCCTCGCCGCGTCAGCGGGCGCAGCCAACCTGCCCGGTTTGGCGGTGTCAAGCCGGACGGAGCTGGACCACAGCAGCTGTGATGCGGCTTGATTCCGCCA
>NZ_JAACYW010000123.1 GCF_015356825.1 Catenulispora rubra
AACTGCCCCGGACGCATGGTCGCCGACGTCTCCGCCGACGCCGACCCCCAGACCGACACCGACTCCCCGATTGAGTCCGTCGGACCCGCCCGCGGCACCGACCACCAACGCAACGCTCTGCCAGACGCTGCAAGCAGAGGTGGCCAAAGACAGCGCGGCACTGTCAGAAGCACAGGCCCAACTCACATCGGTCCAGTCCGCCGCACTCGACGAGCAGCAACGCGACGCCGATCAGCTGTCGCAGGCCCAAACCCTGCAACAGACGGTTCTGGGCCAGTCGAGTCCGGGATCCGTCCCGGTCGCGGTGACCATCGCGCAGGCCAAGTCGCAGCTCGCCGCGTCCCAGGCCCAGGTCGCCAAGGACGAACAGATTCTGAAGAACGCCTCGATCGTCGCCCCCGCGGACGGCACCGTCGCCGACACCGCGGGCGCCGTCGGCGACCAGGTGCGCTCTGACGGAGTCCACCAATACGCGGGCCCGCCCGGGCAATCCGGGACGACGACCGGCCAGCAGCAAGGGTTCCAGCTGTTCGCCGGGCAACCGACGGCCGGCGGCGACGGCCGCGCCACCCAGCCGAGCGGCTACAACCCGCTCATCACCCTGTATTCGGCACCGATGTCGGTGACCGCGCAGGTCCCCGAATCGAGCATGGGCCGGATCCACACCGGGCAGCCGGTGACGCTGGCCGTGGCGGCGGCCGGCGCGACGGCGAAGGGGACGGTGCAGGAGATCCTGCTCGATCCCGCGAAGGTGTCCACCGGTGTCTACTACGACGTCGTCATCTCCATGGCCACCACCCCGCCCGGCGTCCTGTGCGGCATGACCGTGAACGTCGGCCTGCTCTCATGACGCGCTCACCGGGCCTCGTGCTGCTGATCCTGGACATCGCGGTGCTGTTGGTCGTGGTCCTGCAGCCGCTCGGGCGGCGGTTCGACGACTCCGACCGGGGCGCGGGCAGCGTGGTCAGACTCCCGCCGTTCCAGCGTCCCTCGCTGCCCCGGGTCACCGTCTTCCTCACGCTGGTCGTGGCGGCGAACGTGGTCATCGTGGCGTTCCGCACGTCACCCTTCGTCCAGCTGTACCGGGCCCTCGTGGCCCGGCTGCTGGACTCGGTGGTCCACGATCCCGCGTTCGCCACCTACTACGCGGCGAAGCTGGTGCCGCTCGTCCCGACGACAGTGCTCGAATTCATGGTGATCACGGCCCTGGTCCTGCCGGCCACGCCCGGCCGGCGGCTGATGATCGCCGGGCACGGAGTGCTGTTCCTGGCGGTGTCGGTCGTGACGACCACCGTCCTTGCGCTCGTCGCCCACGCCCTGCACGCGTCGGTGGGGCCGCTGCCGCTGATCGACCTCGTGTTGCAGGAGTCGGTCGCGTTCTTCGTCGTGTTCCGCTTCGCCTTCACGAGTTTCCAGTTCCCCCGGGTGACCCAGCTGCCGGCCAGCAAGCCGGGGCGGCGGCGGGAGACGCTGGTGCTGCTCCTGTGCCTCGTCGCGTCGCTGTCCCTGATGGGCAGCCTGGCCGTCGTGCTGATCGCGCAGGCCGGCGCCAACCTGCTCGTCGCGTTCCTGGTGGTCCGGGCGTTGCGTTCCGGCGTCATGGACAGCATCTACGTGTTGCTCGGCCTGGTCCGGTTCGCAGGTCCCGGGGCGCCGCGGCCCGACGGACGGCGGCCACCGCTGGAGGTCATCATCCCGGCCTACAACGAGGCCGTGGTCATCGAGCGGACTTTGCGCTCGATCGACCGGGCGGCTGCGGCGTACGGCGGTCGCGTCCGGGTGATCCTGTGCGACGACGGGTCCACCGACGACACCCGCGCGCTGGCTGAAGGCGTCATCGCGGAGTTCACCCACGCGACGGGGGAAGTGCTCCAGGGAAGGCACGCCGGGAAGTCGGCGGCGCTCAATATGGCGCTCGCCGAGTGCACCGCCGACTACGTCTATCGGGTGGACGCGGACTGCGCGCTGGACGCGAACGCCTTCGTGTACTCGGTGCCGCACTTCTTGGAGCATCCGGACATCGGGCTGGTCGGGGCGTTCGTGCTGCCGAAGGAGCCTTACACCACCTGGATCGACCGGATGCGGGCGCTGGAGATGATCTTCAGCTTCGGATTCGCGCGGGTGATGCTGGCGGAGGTCGACGCGGTGCCGTGCGTGCCGGGCACGTTCTGCGCGTTCCGTCGGCTGCCGGCCCTGGCCATCGGGGGCTTCGTCCACGGGACGCTGGGGGAGGACGTCTTCTTCACCTGCTCGATGGCCCGCCTCGGCTACCGGGCGGCGATCGATCCGCGGGTGATCTCCTACGAGGACGTGCCGACGACGGTCCGCCAGTTGCGGGTGCAGCGGTTCCGGTGGTGCAAGGGCGGGATCATGAGTTTCGCCGCGTACACCCCGTTCGGGTGCGGCGCGCCCGGTCCCCGGAACTGGTTCAAGATGCCGCTCGGGGCCGGCAAGGGGCTGCTCAAGCCGTTCGGCACGGCGATGCTGCTGCTGACGCTGGAGCTGTCGATCCTCGAACCGGCTGTGCGTCACAACCTGCTGCGATTCGCCGTGTTGCTGTTGGCGAGCCAGATCAGTTCCTTCGTTCCGCGGCTGCTTGTCATGGCGTACTACCGGCGCCTGCGGCTGCTGCCGTGGCTGGTGCTGTGGATTCCGTTCTCGTTCCTCAAGCGGTTCTTCATGATCGAGGCGTTCCTGTCCTTCGGGATGCGGCCGGTCAAGCCGCCGTGGCGGCTGCGCGCTCGGTGGGAAGGGGCGACCGAATGAGGTGGGCTCGGGGGTTCCGGCTGGTTGTCGCGGCGTTTGTGGTGTCGGTGCTGGTGGGTCAGGTTGCTGCTTGCTCCACTGGCACGGGTCCGGGTACGCACGCACGTCATGAGTCCCAGGCGCAGGCGCCGGCAGTGAAGCCGGCGGGCAGTGGCCCGCTCAGTTGGATTCTGACCAAGGTGGCCCTGAACGCGCTGATCGCGGATTCCCATGTGCGCGCGCAGCTGTCCGGGGCTCAGATCTTCGAGATCCTCACAGGTACCGAACGTCCGGCGACGGCTCTGGCTGTCGTGCCGACGATGTCGTTCAAGAGCTTCGCAACTCTCGAAGACACTCTTATTCGGGGCACGCTGCGTCCGGACATCCGCGCGGTCATCTACGACGCGGAACACTGGGCGCAGACGCCGACTGACGAGCAGCGCGATCCTGCGACGTTCTACCAGCGTGCGGCCCAGCTCGCGCACGCGCATGGGCTGATCTTCATCGCGACGCCGGCGATGGATCTGGTGAACGCCGACGGAGGGAAGGCGGCGGATCCGGCGACGGCCTTTGTGGATCGGCGGATCGGGGCTGACGCCGCGCAGTCCGCCGACGTCGTCGACATCCAGGCTCAGAGTCTGGAACGCGACGCTGCCGCGTACCGGAGCTTCGTCGCCCGGGTCTCCGCTCAGATCCGGGCGGTCAACCCGAAGGTGACGGTGCTCGCCGGCCTGTCGACCAATCCGCACGGGTCGGCGATCACGCCCGACATGCTGGTGGCCGCCATGCTCGGCGCGGCGGGCCAGGTGACGGGGTTCTGGATGAACGTCCCGGGCAAGGGCAGCGACTGCCCGAAGTGCAACGCGCCGCAGCCGGACGTCGCGGTCGCCGCTTTGAGCGACGGCCGGATGGCGCGGCTGGCGGAGATCTTCGCTCCTTCTGATGCGGCATCTGGCTTATCCGCAACGCCGAAATCCTCTTCCTAACCCGACGAACTGGAAGGCACACTCATGTCAGTCGACCGTAAGTCCCCTGCCCGCAGCTCTGTCACTCGCAGACAGTTCATCCGCGACACCGGCGCGGCGGCCGGGATCGTCGTCACCGCCTCGGCTCTCAGTACGAACACCGCCGGCGCCGCTGCTGCCCCTGCGGCTCGTGGAGCGCAGAGCACCGCGCTGACCTGGCTGCTGGCCCGCGAAGCGTTCGACAATCTCTCCAACCCGGTCCTCGGCGGCAGTCCGAAGGTCTGCCAGAGCGCGTTCGGCACCGGGAGTACGTGGTTCAGCACCACGTACAACGGCGACAACACCATCGCGTCACCGGTTCCGGCCGGCTACAGCGGCGTCGCCGTCCTCAAGTTCGCGAGCTACCAGAACGGATCGACGGGGCTCGTGGACGCCATCGCCGCCGGGCTGCCCGCGTGGGTGGCGGCCGTGCAGTACGACGCCGAGTCGTGGATCAACACGCCGGACATCGAGCAAGGCTCGTGGGTGCTGAACCGCCACACGCAGATCAGCTACGCGCAGGAGTTCTGCGCGACGGCGCACAGCCACAATCTGAAGGTCGTGCTGTCTCCCGGCAACGACCTGTGCAACAACTCCCCGAACCCGGCGTACCCGGGGAGGCGTCCGCAGTACCCGATCACGTCCGTCGACGGGGGTATGGACTACAACGCCTTCGTCCGTCACCGCCTGGCCGGCGCGGCGCAGTATCTCGCGCCCGGAGACATCTTCGAGTATCAGGGGCAGCAACTCGAACTGGACGCCACCACCTATTCGGCGATCACGACGCAGGTGGCGAACCAGGTCAAGGCCGCGAACCCCGGCGCCCTCCTCCTCGCCGGCCTCGGCCGCAGCAAGCCGCCGTCGGACGGCGCGACCTGCCTCGAACTCACCGCCGCGGCGACCGGCGTCGCCGGCGTGGCGGCGGGGTACTGGCCGAACGTCGGTGAGTACTCGAGCCAGGTGAAGCCGATGATCTGCTGCTTGAAGAAGCTCGGGTTCTGAGCGGGCGCTTGGTGCGGTCCGCGCAGAGGCAGGTGGGCTGGAGGATCTCAACGATCTTCCAGCCCCTCTTGTGACACCCACCCATGAAGCAGAAGTGCTACCGCCGCGCCTCGAACCGGTTACCGGCTTCGCCGTAGACGAACTCGCCGGTCATGGCGATGAAGTCCTGGGGGAATCCGAGCTCGAATGATGCGGCCTCTTCCAAGCGCCGCACCGCGTCGGCCGGGAGCTCCACTTCCAGTGCGGCCACGCTGTCGTTCAGCTGATCGATGGTGCGGGCGCCGATGATGGGGTGGATCCAGCGGTGGTGTGCGCGGGTCCAGGCCACCGCGGCCTGGGAGGAGGAGATCCCGAGTTCGTCGGCGACGGTGTCCAGCACTGTTGCGACGTGCAGATCGCGCTCGGACAGCATGTCGCGTGAGGTGCGGGAGCCTTCGGTGGCGCCGTCGCGGGTGAACTTGCCGGTGAGGACGCCGCGCGCCAGGGGCGCCCAGGCGGCGACCGACATGTGCAGGGCGTCGGCCATGGGCAGCAGTTCGCGTTCGATGCCGCGCTCCAGCAGGCTGTAGTTGAGTTGCAGGCCGGCGAACGGTGTCCAGCCGCGGAGTTCGGCCATGGTCTGGGCCCGTGATGCGACCCAGGCCGGGGCGTCGGACAGACCTATGTAGAGGACCTTGCCCGAGCGGATCAGGTCGTCCAGGGCGCGCATCGTCTCCTCAATCGGAGTGTGCGCGTCCCAGATGTGCACCCAGAGCAGGTCTATGTAGTCCGTGTCGAGCCGCCGCAGGCTGTCCTCGACGGAGCGGCGCAGGTTCTTGCGGTGGTTGCCCGCGGCGTTGGGGTCGGTGCCGTCCATCGACAGCGTGTACTTGGTGGCCAGGACAAAGCGCTCGCGGTCGTCGCCGAGCAGTTCCCCGACGATCCGCTCGCTGGAGCCCTCGGTGTAGCGGTTCGCGGTGTCTATGACATTCCCACCGGCCTCGGCGTAGGCGGTGAAGATCTTCCGGCAGTCCTCGACGGAGACACCCCAGCCCCAGTCCTCGCCGAACCCCATGGTGCCGAGGAAGGCTTCTGAAACGCGCAAGCCGGTGTTCCCGAAGGTCGTGTATCGCATGGCCCTACGATACGCAGCGACTAGACAGTCTGTCTAGACGACTTGTCTATACGACGTGTCCATGACGGTCGCTACCATGACCGCCATGGCACAGGGAGCTGGAGCACCGCGCCGGACCGGCCGTGACGACGGCGAAGTCCGCGAGGCGATCCTCGCGGCGACGCGCTGTCTGCTCGACCAGCGTCGCTTCGACGAGCTGAGCGTGGCCGACATCCTGGCCGCCGCCGGCGTGGCCCGCGGGAGCTTCTACTTCTACTTCGCGGGCAAGCATCAGGTGCTGGCTGAGCTCACGCGGCGCGCCGTCTCCCGTGGTCACGAGGCCGCCGAACCGTGGATGGCGAGTTCCGACGACCCGCGCGAGACCATCCGGCACGGCATCAGCGAGGGCGCGAAGCTGTGGCGCGCCGAGGCGCCGGTCCTGAGGGCGATGGTCGAGAACTGGCGCAGCGATCCGGAGCTCGGCGAGCTCTGGCTGGGCATGATGGGGAGCTTCACCACCGCGACCGCTGAACGGATCGCCGTTGATCAGGCGCCTGTCGGCGAGGCGGCGGTCGGTGGTGATGTGAGCGGTGGGAATAGCGAAGTCGACACCGGTGACCTGGCTGCGGCGCTCACCTGGCTCGGCGAGCGGCTGTACTACCTGGCGGCGATCGGAGTCGAGCCGTTCGCCGACGAGGACGCCTTGGTGGACGTGCTCACTCACATCTGGATGAGTGTCCTGCATCCCGGCAGCTTCAGCCGCCCGGAGTGAGGTTCGCCTTCAGCTCCCAGTGCGCGTGAGGTTCTCGATCAGCAGCGACAGCGTGAAGTCGAAGCGCTGGTGTCCGTGGCCGGACGTCAGCTCGGTCGCGTAACGCCTGGTCTGCGGGAACGTCTCCTCGGGCAGTGCGGTGAGCCGGCCGACCATTTCGTCCTGGCTCAGTACCCACGTCGCGTCCTGGTCCTTCTGCCGCTGCTGGACCAGCGAGACCTCCAGCGCGTAGCCGGCGACGTAGAGCGTCATGCCGTCCATAGCCCACGCGGCGGTCTGGGGCTCGATGCCTCCGGCGAGCAGGATCGCGAAGATGCCCTCGCCGACGCGCAGGATCTCCAGGTTCGCCGGGACCATCGCCAGCGCGGCCTTTGAGACCCCCGGGTACTTCAGATACAGGTCCCGCATCTGCGCGTACACGTCTCGCAGCTGGTCCTGCCAGCGCGCCGGGTCCGGTTCCGGCAGCACGATCTGCGAGCACAGCCGGCCGATGATCAGGTCGTCGATGTCGGCCTTGGTGGTGATGTGTGCGTACAGCGAGGAGGGGCCGGTACCCAGCACGTTCGTCACGCGCCGGATGGTCAGCGCGTCGTAGCCCTCCGTGGCCACGACCTGCAGCGCGGCGTCCGTGATCCGATCGAGAGTGATCGGCGTCCGGCGCGGTCGGGGATCTGGGGCCATGCGCGCCACTCTACCTTGATGCGAACTAAGTTCGTCCGCGGCGATTTCCCTTCACCGGATCGTCGCCGCACTGACCGGTCGCAGGGCTTGTCAATACGCCTCGGACGGTTAGGTTACTGACGCGTAGCGCAGCCATCGGAACCGTCTTCACCGGAGGAACCCATGAGCGACCAGTCCGCACGTCCGGAACCCGCACGTCCGGAACACCACGACGTCAGCCGCCGGGAACTGATCGCCGGATCGGCGGGGGCGCTCGGTGCGGCCGCGCTGGCCGGCGTCGGGGCGCAGAGCGGTGGGCCCAGCGGGGAGCCCAGCGACGCGCAGAAGAAGATCCTGGACACTGCGCTGGCGGCGTCGGCGAGCGGCGCGGCGAGTCTGAGCGACGTGGAGCACGTCGTGGTCCTGATGCAGGAGAACCGGTCCTTCGACCAGTACTTCGGGACGCTGTCCGGGGTGCGCGGGTTCTCCGACCCGGCGGTGCCGACGCAGACCGTCGGCGGTACGCAGTACCCGGTGTTCAACCAGTTCGGTTTCGCGCCCGGCATCGGCGCGTCCGCGAGCGGGTACCTGCAGCCGTTCCGGCTGGTGAGCAACCCGCCGTTGGAGAACGGGCAGACCACGAACGACGTCTCGCACAGCTGGGCCACACAGCACCAGAGCTGGAACAACGGCGCCATGGACTCCTTCGTCACCGCGCACCTGGCCGCCGACGGCGCCAGCAACGGCCCGGTGACCATGGGCTATTACACGCGCTCGGATCTTGCTTTCTACCACGCGCTCGCCGACGCCTTCACGATCTGCGACGCCTACCACTGCTCGGTGCTCGGCCCGACCGACCCCAATCGGCTGATGCTGATGTCCGCCTCGATCGACCCCGAGGGCACGCACGGCGGCCCGGTGGTGCAGACCTTCAGCAACCGGATCGGCGAGACCGGCAAGCTGAGCTGGGAGACCATGCCCGAGCGGCTGCTGGAGGCCGGGGTCAGCTGGAAGGTCTACAACGACCCGATCGGGTTGCTGGCGCTGAGCCCGCTGCCGTACTTCAAGAACTACGACAACCCCTTCTCCATCACCGGCCTGGAGCTGATCGGGCGGGGGCTGACGCCGAACTACCCCGACGACTTCAAGGCCGACATCGCCTCCGGCCATCTGCCGGCGGTGTCGTGGATCATCCCGCCGGTCGCGCTGTGCGAGCACCCGGCCGCGCCGCCGTACTACGGCGAGTACTTCGTGCAGGAGGTGCTGGCCGCACTGGTGTCGAACCCGGAGGTGTGGGCGCGCACGGTCGTGTTCGTGGTCTACGACGAGAACGGCGGCTTCTTTGACCACGTCGCCCCGCCGACCGCGCCGCCCGGTACGCCCGGGGAGTGGCTGGCCTCGCTGCCCTCGGCGGCCGGCGGCGTGGACGGCCCGATCGGCCTGGGCTTCCGCACCCCGGCGCTGGTGATCTCGCCGTTCAGCGCCGGCGGCTACAAGTACTCGGGCACGCTGGACCACACCTCGGTGCTGCGGTTCATCGAGTCCCGCTTCGGCGTCGAGGTGCCGAACCTGACGGCCTGGCGGCGCGGCGTGACCGGCGACTTCACCGGCGCCCTGAACCTGACCGCGCCGCCGAACACCAGCTTCCCGACGCTGCCGGTGGTGGACATCGGCGACACGTCTGTGGCCGAGCAGGCGGTGCTGAACGCGCTGACGGGGACGTTGGATGTCGGGATCCCGTATCCGCTGCCGACGTCGAACAGCATGCCTGCGCAGGAGAGCACGCCTGCTCGGCCGAACGTTCCCTAGGGTCTGACTTCCCTAGGTTTTAGAAGCGACTCCGTGCCTCGCTGCGCGGATCCGCGACCACCCGGTGCGCTTCGTACAGTCCGCTCCGCGCCTCCCGGCGCCACGGTCGTGCGTAGCGCACCGCGATCTCTACTTCCGTCGCGCCGTCGTCGATCCCTCCGACGACGAGCGCGGCGGCGGTGGAGGGGGCGCAGCGTGCCGACCAGGTGCCGTCCGGGCCGATCAGGCCCGAGGGGGTGATCGTGCCCTGCGATGCCGCGGCCGCGAAGGCGACCCACATGCCGTTCGCCGCCGCGAGGCCCTGGGCTTCGGTCGCGAAGGCCTTCTCCCAGTCGTCGATGCCGGCGCCGGTCGTGGCGAACAGGACGCAGTCCACGCCCTGCTGTTCGTATGCCGCGAAGAGCTCCGGGTAGTGCACCTCCATCCCGAGCAGGCAGCCGAAGCGGACGCCGTCCACGTCGAAGGTCACCGTCGCCGCGCCGGGCGCGTACATGTACGTCACCTTGGTCTTCGACAGCAGGCGCTCGTCGTAGCGGCCCTCGACCGTGCCGCGGTCGGAGATGACGTACAGGCTGTTGTGCGGCCGGTTCGGCGGCGTCAGCCGGTGCACGGAGCCGAGCACCGTCCACAGCCGCAGCTCGCCGGCCAGCTTCGCGACGGCCGTCAGCTCCTCGCGCAGCACGTCCCACTCGAAGCGGGACCAGTCCGAGGGGCCGACCTCGTCCGGGAGCGACGACATCACCCGCTTGTTCGGCGCGCACATCGCGCCCTCGGGGAAGAGTAGGAGCCGCGCGCCGGCCCCGGCCGCCTCCCGCATCAGTTCCCGTACTTGCGCGCCGGCGGCCCGCAGCGCCGCGACGTCGCGGGGGTCGTCGGCGAGGGTGGTCTGTGCCACCGCCACCGAAACGCGCTTCCCGCCGCGTGCCGTCGCTTCTGTTTGCTGTTGCGACACCTCAGCTCCTCCTGAAGCTGTCCGGAAGTGCCGGAGGGCAGCGGTGTAGGACTCGCCGGTTTTGGCGGCACGGGAACGCACCCGCTTCTTGAACCTCTTGTTCGCTGTCATCTCGGCCTTCCACGCCCCGAACGACGATCCCCCAGCGATCCGCCCGGAACGGCGGCACCTCGACAGCGACCTGAGACGGTGGGTCCCTTTGCCTCCGGTGGTCAGGCCGTGCTGGGGACGGCCGCAGGAGGTTCGGCGTAGGTCACGCGCGATCCATAGTAGCGACTCACATGCGTGCGTCCATGCTTTCGCAGACGCCGTGCACGTCCTTCACTTCGACGATCGTGCTGTCGTCGGTCCCGTTGCCACCACTGGCGCCGCAGCCAGTGCGCAGGGTGCCGGTGTAGCTGCCGAACATCTGGAAGTAGTCGATCGCCAGGACGCCGAGCTGGTGCTTCACCGTCTTGCGTCCCTCGGGGGTGAAGACGACGTCCAGACGGCCGTCGGCCGACGCGATCCGCCACGGCGCGGTCGAATCGCCGGCCTGCTTGGTGAAGCTGACGTTGGACAGCGCCTCGCAGGAGTCCGGCGTCCACAGACACGACTCCTCCGGCTGGCCGATGATCTCCCGCCGGTTCACGAAGTTCGCGCCGACCGGTCCGTCGGCCGTCGGGAGCGCGAACGTGCCCCAGACCCAGCGCGTGCGGTAGGGGAGCAGCGAGCGGTGTTCGTCGAGGATCGCGAGATCCCGCTCGGGAAAGAAGGTGACCGTCGTGTCGCCGAAGCGGAGCGTGCCCGACACCGGGTACAGGGCTTTGTGTGTGTACATCTTCCCGCCGGGCAGGTGCGAGCTCACCGACAGCGGGGCGCTCGACGCGGTCGCGTCCAGCGTGAGGTCGGCGACGATCGCCGGGGCCTGGCCGGACGCGGCTATGTCGACCTTGATGCGGTGCCGGCCGGTCTGCTCGGAGAAGTCGTAGGCGATGCGGTACCCGCGCTGGGCGATCGCGCAGCTGTTGTCCATCAGGTTGTGCGGCAGGTTCAGCGAGCCGCCGAGGGCGTTCGCGGCGTGCTGGTGCAGGCGCGCAGAGTCCCGGTCGTAGACGTAGATCTCGGAGCTTGCCAGGTAGTGCGCGTCCTGGAGGATCAGCGAGGAGTAGATCTCAGGGTGCAGCAGAGTGAAGCCGACCCACTCCTTCAACCGCAGACGGCGGTGCGCCCGGGCCAGGCCCTGGTACTCGGCGAGCGGGTCGACGACGGCCGGACGGTTCGGCAGGCGGCCGTACCGTCGGGTGCCGGCGACGACCAGGCGGTCATGATCAGCGGCCATGGGCGCTACTCTCGCCCCGCTCACGAGCTGCGTCAAGGGTCCGGGCGATCACCGTGCAAAGCCAGCTGTCGCAGCGCCCGGAACTCCGCCGGCCGGTTCATCGCCACGACCGCGACCACCTTGTCCCGTCGCCGGAACACCACCGAGGCGTCGCACGCCGCGGGGTCGCCGTGCACCTCGTACTCGGTGCCGAGCTCCGGCCGGCCGCAGATCTGGATGGTCACGCCGTGCTGGTCGGACCACGACCAGGGCAGGCGCGGGTACGGCGTCAGGGTCCCGGCGATGGTCTTGGCGACCGCCGCGCCCTGCTCCATCGCCTCGTTCCAGTGCTCGCCGCTGTGCCGGCCGCCGTGCACCTTGACCGGGGCGTCCCTGCCCGGCGTGGGAGTGGTGACGGGCGGCACGGGGCGCCTGCGTCACGCGCACGGGTGCGGCGTGTGGCAGATTCCCGTCGCCGACGCGTACGTGACCGGCGGCGGCTGGGGGAAGGAGATCCTGACCGGCAGCCTGCACGTCTAGCTGCGGTTGACCGCGAGGGGGCGGTTAACCGAACTGTGCGACCTACGTGCCTGCCCCCTGGGTTCGGGGCCGGCCGTCGATCATGATGGTGGTCATGCCCGCCAAGCCACTGCCACTGCCACCGCCACCGCCACCGCAGTCCGCCGAGGACGCCGCCGCCCCCGAAGCCCCGCACATCGGCTTCGTCGCGGCGGCGCTCTACCTGGTGGCCAGCTCCGTGCTGTGGGCCGTGGCGTTCGTCGGCGTCAGCGCGTTGATGCTGCTCGGCGTCGTGCTGACGGTCACGCCGATCGGGCCCTGGGTGCTGGCGCTCGCGGTGGCGGCGGCGCGCGGGTTCGGGGTGCTGTACCGGGGGCTGGTGCTGCGGCTGTTCGGGGAGCGGCTGGAGCCGCCGGCCGAGCGCACCGAGCGCGGGGCCCTGGCCTGGCGCCGCTTCATGCTCGGCGGGGACGGCGGCGGCTGGACCGAGGCCGCGTTCCTGTCCGTGCGGCTGCCGATCGCGCTGCTGAACCTGATCGTCGGCGTCGGGCTGTGGTTCTACGGGCTGTTGTGGGTGTTCTGGCCGCTGATGCGGAACTGGGACGACCTCTACACGCGCGAGCCGGACGGCACCGTCCGGCGGGGGATCCACATCTTCGGGTTCTGGTTCGACACGCTCCAGCGCTCGTTCCTGCTCACGATCGCCGGGCTGCTGACGGTCGCGCTGGCGGCCTGGACGGCGCGCAAGTTGGTGGCGCTGGACCTGCGGTTCTACCGCGTGGTCCTCGGTTCGGGGCGGATGGCGGCGCGGGTGCAGCAGCTGGAGCGGTCGCGCAGCTACGCGGTCGACGATTCGGCGGCGACGTTGCGGCGGATCGAGCGCGACCTGCACGACGGGGCGCAGGCGCGGCTGGTCGCGCTGGGGATGCAGCTGGTGATGCTGAAGGACAGCCTGGACGGGGAGGCGGCCGGCGAGGCGGCCGGGGACGCGCGGTTGGAGCACAGCCGCGGCCTGGTCGACCAGGCGCAGGTCACGGCGAAGACGGCGATAGCGGAACTGCGCGATCTGGTGCGCGGCATCCATCCGCCGACGTTGGACCAGGGGTTGGAGACCGCGTTGCGGACGTTGACCGCCAACGGTCCCATTCCGACCGTGCTGACCGTGCGCGTCCCGGATCCGCGACCGGCCGCGGCGATCGAGACCATGGCGTACTTCTGCGCGGCCGAACTGCTCACCAACGCGGCGAAGCACGCACGTGCCACGTGCGCGACCGTGACGGTCGAGGCTGACGGTCGCCACCTGATGCTGCGCGTCACGGACGATGGTCGCGGCGGTGCGCGGATGCGGCCCGGGGGTGGTTTGGCGGGGCTGGCGGATCGGGTCGGCACGGTGGACGGGACGATCGAGATCGAGAGTCCGGCCGGTGGGCCGACGGTGGTGACGGTCGCGCTGCCGATGAAGGCGTGAGGGTTGGCAGGCGTGAAGGCTAGAGCCCGGACAGGTCGATGACGACGGGGCCAGTGATCGGTAGCGCCACGTCGACCGGCTCGGCGGTCTTCGTGCACTGGATACGGAGGACCTGGTCCGAGACGAATTCCAGCTGCGTCATGAAGGATTCGCCGAGCCATTCCTCGGCTGAGGTGTTCTGGTCGGCGAGGAACCGGTCGAAGTCGGCCGGCAGGTGGACCCGGAGCGGGTGGCGCGTGATGTCGCCGCCGGGCAACTCGTGGACGCGGAGGTCGGCGTATTCGAAGACGAGCGGCCTGGTGTCGGGGACTTCGAAGAAGTCGAACTCGGAGTCCGCCTCGCCCGATGGGGAGACGAATCCCTGGCGGGTCAGCAGAATGTGCGCCAGGTACTGCGATCCCGGCGAGAAGACCGGGGTGTCTCCTTCTCCGCACTCGTCCCAGCCGCCCACGTATTCCAGCTGCGGCCGGATTCGGAACGCGTTGTAGCCTTCCTCGCTCTGGCCGGAGTAGTGGTACAGGGCCGCGTACTGCTCATCCGGCGAGACGACGATCTCGGTTCCGCCGATGCCCGAGTTCAGCCAGGCGGCATCTACGGTGACGACCGAGCGTTCGCCGCCGGCTGCCGTGGCGTCCGCGCGGAACTGTATCTGCGGGGTCCGTTCCAGCGACGACTCGCCGTTCCAGGAAAGCACCGCGCCGTCGATCTCCACCTCGTCTTCGCTCACGGACCGCACGCTACCGTGGAGCCCACCACAGCAACCGCTGTATACGCCGCACCGAAGGGCGACCACACCGTGCGCATCGTCATCGCCGAGGACACCGCGATCCTGCGGGACGGTCTCGTGCAGCTGCTCAAGTCGCGCGGGCAGGAGGTGGTCGCGGCGGTCGGGGACGCGGCGGCGTTGCTGGCGGCGGTGGACGAGCACGGTCCGGACGTCGCGGTCGTCGACATCCGGCTGCCGCCGGACCACACCGACGAGGGCGTGCGCGCGGCGGTCGAGCTGCGGCGGCGGTATCCGGGTCTCGGCATCCTGATGTTCTCGCAGTACGTCGAGGCCCGCTTCGCGACCGATCTGCTCGCGCACAGCTCCAAGGGCGTGGGGTACCTACTCAAGGAGCGGGTGGTCGACATCGACGACTTCATCGACGCGCTCAACCGGGTCGCGGCCGGCGGGACCGCGCTGGACCCGGAGGTCGTCACGCAGCTGGTCGGGGCGAACCGGCAGCCGGGGCGGGCCGAACGGCTCACGCCGCGCGAGGCCGAGGTCATGGCGCTGGTGGCGGAGGGCCGGACCAACGCCGCGATCGCCGGGACGCTGGTGATCGGCGAGCGTGCGGTCGAGAAGCACGTCGCGAACATCTTCACCAAGTTCGACCTGCCGCAGACCGACGTCGACCACCGGAGGGTGCTGGCGGTGCTGCGGTATCTGGGGGTGAGCTGATGAGCGGGGTTGTGGAGCCGTAATACCGCGGCCGCTACTTCTGCGCGGCCTTACGCTCCCGCTCCAGCCATTCGTCGAACGTCGTCGGCGCGATATGTGCGCCCTGTCCGGGGAGCAGCGTGTTCCCGGCCATCGCGACGCCGAAGATGCCGCCGTCCCAGGTCGGGACCAACTTGACGGTCTGGCCGCGGGCCTGGAGGGTGCGGCGTGCCATGTCGACCATGTCCTGGGTCTCCGGGCCGGCGACGTCGGCGAAGCGGGCTTTCGGCTCGCCGGTGGCGACCATGGCCAGGACGGCGGCGACGTCCGCGGGGGCGATCGGCTGGAGCAGCAGCGGGGCGATCGGGGCGACGCCGTCCTGCGCCGTCCAGCCGGCGACCATGGCGGGGAAGTCGTGGAACTGGGTGGCCGGGACGATGGTCCACGGCACGTTCCCGGCCTGGACCAGCCGCTCCTGCTCGCGCTTGCCGGCGTAGTGGGCGTTGCCCTCCACGCGGTGGATGCCGACGATCGAGAGCAGGACGTGGTGCCGCACGCCGGCCCGCTCCTCGGCGGCGAGCAGGTTGGTGGTTGTGCCGCCGAACCACGCGACGGTCTCCTCCAGCGTGCCGACCGGTCCGTTGGTGGCGTCGACGACCGCCTGCACGCCGACCAGCGCCCGGTCCAGGCCCTCGCCGGTGACCAGGTCCACGCCCTGCTTGCGGCTGATGCCCACGACCTCGTGCCCGGCGCGCTCGAGCGCCGCGACGGTGAGGGTTCCGATGTTGCCGGTGGCTCCGGCGACGGCGATGCGCATGGTGATGGCTCCTTTTCGCAAGATCCTGCTTCTCCTGGGCTCGTGACGCCGACTCTATCTCGGACTAAATAGATCCGCAATATCTGAGATAGAATCCCCCTCATGAAGCTGCCGACCAGCACCGAATGGGTCCTGCACTGCGCCGCCTCCCTGGCCCAGCTGCAACCCGGAGAAACAGCGTCGGCGGCCCAACTCGCCGCGTACTACGACCTCCCGGCGCCCTACCTGGCCAAACAGCTCCAGGCCCTGACCCGCGCAGGAATCTTGGCCGCCACCACCGGCCCCCGCGGCGGCTTCCGCCTAGCGCGCGCGGCGAAGGACGTCACACTCCTGCAGATAGTGGAGGCGGTGGACGGCGCGGTGGCGCCCTACGAATGCCGCGAGATCCGCCAGCAGGGACGCGGCGCCCTGAGCGCGGCGGAGTGCCAGGAGACCTGCCCACTGGCCCGAACGATGGCCGAGGCGCACATGGCCTGGCGGGCGAGCCTGGCGGCGGTGTCGCTCGGGGACATTCTCGGGGAGCTGCCGTCGGGGGCGCCGGCTCGGACGCGGCGGATTCTTATGGGGTGAGGTCGCGCGGGGGAGCAGCAGCATGCTGCGCCAGCCAGCCAGCCGCGCCAGCCGGACCGTTGAGTGCCGAGCCCCCGGGTCGCCGATTGTGCTGGCCGAGCAGCCAGATGCTGTGCACCGCGCTCGGCGAGCGGCCGCGCGAGCGAGGCCCGCGCCGGCGATCTGCTTGCGGCAGGCCAGCGCGAACCTGGTGCGGCATTCGTGCCAGGTAAGCGGTTGTGCGAGTGCTGTGCTGCGTGCGGTCGCCTGCCTGAGTGCGTGCGGTTCGATCCCGGCGCGGCGCCCGCGAGCGCTACTTCCGCCGGATCTCGCGTGCTCCGCCCTCCGGCGTCCAGAGCCGGATCACCAGCTCGTCGTTCTCGACCGTCGTGAGTACCACCTCGCGCAGGTCGAGTTCGAAGGTGTCGTCCGGGCCGGTGCCGGGCAGGGCGGTCGCGATGCCTGAGAGCTTGGCGTCGCCGTCGTGCATGGAGTCGTCGCCGGGGTTGGCGTGGAGGGCGAAGCGGCCGTCGCGCTTGAGGCCGTTGCCTTTGCGCGCCTGGGACATCGAGCCGAGGCGGAGGTGGCCGTCTTCGGTGAGGTCGACTTCGGTGCCGCTCACGCGGGGTGCTCCGTCCTTGCGGAGGGTGGCGAGGACGTGGTGCTTCGTCGCCGTCAGGCGGGCCCGGACCGCGGTGGCCAGGTCGGGGGCGGCGTCTGCGAACTGTTGCCAGGTAGCCATGACCCACCAGTCTCGTGCACGGCTCTGACAAGGGGAGTGTTGATCACTCATGGCAAACGGCTGACAAGAAGTGCTCTTGGTCTGACAGGGTTGGGGTAGCGGGTGTGTGGTGCGGAGTTCCGTGGTGACCATCTGCATCCTGACTCGTTCTTCAACCCGGAGAAGGGAGAGCCCTCGTGCTCGACGATCGCGACCGCCCCGCAGGCGGGCGGGAGGATCTCGAGGCGGCTTTGGTGCTGCACTATTCGCGCCTGGTCCGCATCGCGTACCTGGCCCTGCCGCCGGAAGGCGACCGGCACGGCCGGGTGCTGGCGGCGCACGCGATAGCGCAGCGCTCGCTGTCCGGCCGCACCGCGGGCCCGGCGGGTCCGCTCGGGCTGCTCGCGCTGCCCGCCCGATGGCTCCGGCGCTCGTCGGGGTCGGGGTCGGGGTCGGCGCCTGCGGACGGCGACTCGTACGCCACGCTGCGCCAAGCGGTCGTCAACGCGGTGCTGCGCCGGACCTGGTGGCCGCGCTCACTGCACCAGCCCTATGTCTGGGGCCTGCGACTCTTCCCGCTCGGCGGCGGATCGCAGGAACTGGCGGTGGACGCCGCGTTGCGCGGACTGAGCGTCACGGCGCGAATGGCCTACGTGCTGCTCGCGCTTGAAGACCTCGGCGCCGACGAGGTGGCCGGGCTGCTTTCCGGCGCAGGCGTGCGCGGCGTGCCCGCGGCGATAGAGACGGCGCAACGGCTGCTCGCCGAACACCCGGCCGACGTCCTGGAATCGTCGGAGTTCGACCCCTGTACCCTGCACACCCGCCCCGCCGACGTGTCACGCCGCAGGCGCCAGGCCCGGGGCGCGGCGGTGGCCGGCGGCGCGGCGCTCGCGGTGGTGCTGGCCGTGGTGATCGGCGTCAGCGGCTCGGGATCGACCGGTGCGGACGCGGCCGCGAACGCCGCGAGCGCCGGCCCCGCGCACGCGGCGATCCAGGTGGACGACAGCGCGTGGCAGCAGAGCCCCCGGCTGGATTTCGGCGTCTGGCCGTCGCGCGATGACGGGTCCGGGTCCGGGAGCGCGTCCGGGACCGCATCCGCATCCGCATCCGCAGCCGTCGGCCAAGCCCTCGACGCCTGGACGACACAGCACCCTGATGTCCTCAAACTCGGCCCCGGAGCCGCCGCCGGCCCGCTGCTCCAGCCGGTCCACGTCCTGTGGAACGGCCACCTGGACGGCGCGACCGTCGTGCTCCTCTTCGACTCGACCCGCCTGGCCCGCTACACGCAGCCCGACGCCCCGACCGCCGACGACCCGGTCCGCCTGGACGTGGCCCGCGCCGACGACTCGGACCTGACCTCCGCCGGAGCCGTCGTCCTCCGCTCGACCGAGGCCGGCGACCGGTGGCTCGTGGCCCCGTGGGTCGACGGCGTCAGTGTCAGGGACCTGCGAACTCCGGCCGCCGCCGCGTCCCCGGCGACCGTCTCCGACGGCGTCACCGTCGCGGTGCCCAGGCCGCCGACGTCCGGCTGCGGCTCCTGGCCCGTGCTCCAACTGCACGCGTCCGCGACCGTCGGCGGCCAGACGTTCGCGATGACGGACCTCGGCGGCGTGACCGGCACCCACCTCCTCTACACCGCACCCCCGAAGGGCGACCCGACGCAGACCCCGCGCGAGGTCGCGACCCCGGACACCTACGGCGCCGAGTCGCGCGTGGTCTGCAACCTGCCGGCGCTCCAGGGCCAGGACGTGAAGCAGATCGACACCTGGGTCTTCGCGCAGCAGCCCCTGCCGGAGTCTCAGGGTCTTGCGTCGTGGGTGTGCCTGCGCGCCGACCAGTGGTCCGGCAGTGGCTCGGCGACCAGCGAGTTCCTGCCGCCGTCGGCCCAGGCCCCGGCGACGGTGACCGGCACCGAGGCGAACGGCCGGACCTGCTCGGCGCTCGGCCAGAACGTCGTCGCGCAGGCCCGCTGGCGCGCCCCGGACGGCAAGGTCTACCTGCTGGTGGCCGGAACGCGGCACGTCGTGAAGGTCGCGGTCGCGGACGCCGCCGGAAACGTCCGGCAGATCGTCCCGGCGCCCGAGCACACCGCGGCCGTCGTGCTGACCGGCGCGGCAGCCGCCACCGGCAGCGGGCTCGGCGTCCTCGACGCCGGAGGACAGCTGCGGCCGATGGATCCCCAGCCGGGCGGCTAGCGGCGAGAAGGAGACAGACAGGGACAAAGGTCTGATACTCGCGGGGCCGGTGGCAGAGATGCCATCGGCCCCGCAATGTTCGTGCTTTGCCTTACTCGGAGCTGGATCTATCCTCACCACACCTGGCCATCGGGGAGGGATCCATGGAACTGGAACTCCGCCACCTGCGCACCCTGTGCGCCATCGCGGACGCCGGCAGCGTCGGGCGCGCGGCCGCCGTTCTGGGGTATTCGCAGCCTGCGATGAGTACGCAGCTGCGGCGCATCGAGCGGCTGTTCGGCGAGCCGCTGTTCCTGCGCGGGGCCGGCGGCGTCGAGCCGACGGCGTACGGCGTCGAAGTCGTCGCGCAGGCGCGTGACGTGCTGGCGCGGGCCGAGGCGATCGGTCGGCGCGGGAGCGCGACGTCCGGCGGCACCGGCCGCACGCTGCGGTTCGCGGCGACCAACACCCCGATGCTGCCCGGGCTCGTCGGCCGGCTGCGCGCAGTGCTGCCGGACCTGACCGTGTCGGTGAGCAGCGTCTACTCCTCGGCCGCCATCGTCGAGCAACTTGAGGACGACGCCCTGGACGCTGGCGTCGCCGCCGACTACCCCAGCCGGGAGCTGGCGCACTCCGACCGGCTCGCACACCGGGGCATCGTGACCGAGCCGTCGTTCGTCGCGCTGCCGGCGCGGCATCCGCTGGCGCGGCGGGTGGAGGTGGCGCTCGCGGATCTGGCGCCCGAGGCGTGGTTCATGACGCCGGATGACGGCGCGGGGTGGCCCGGGGTCTTCTACGCCGCGTGCCAGACGGCCGGCTTCGAGCCGGCTGCGGTCCACGAGTTCCTGGGCGACCAGATGCAGCTGCAGACGATGATCGCGGACGGGCTCGGCGTCTCGATGGTGCAGGCCACGCTCCGTCCGCTGCCCGGCGTGGTCATCAAACCCCTGATCGGCACGCCGCTGTGGTGCCGGTATCTGTTGGTGTGGCGGCGTTCCGGGCTGAGCGACGACGTCGCCGAGGCGTTGTTCGCCTCGGCCACTGCGGCGTACCGGACGTTGATCGGGCGTTCGGCGCACTTCCAGACGTGGGCTGCGGGCGCGTACAAGGCGCACTGAGACTGTGCCATTGAATCTGTGACATTGCACTGCTGAGCTGGAACGACACGGGGGTTATGGCAGGGCGTGCCATAGTCCTATCCCCCGAACGCATTGTCAGTGTTCTGCACCGCTGCGAGATTGCGTCCAGCGCCTCCTCGTCGAAGTCCTCTGAGGCGCACGCCAACCGTCAAGGAGCAGTGATGCGCCACCTGTCACGCCTGCCCGGATTCGCTGCCGCGGTGGTTGCCGCGGCGGCGTTGACCGGGGTGACCGCCGTCGGAACGGCTTTGGCCGTGCCGCGTCCGGTCGCTTCGGCTGTGAACCACGCCGATTCACCGCCGAAGGGTTCTACGAACCCTGATATCGCCGACCGTCCCGTCGTGGCGAAGGCCGCGACGCCGGTCGGAGACCTCGCACCGCGTGCGCCGATCGGCGGTAGTGCGGCCGATGGCACCAAAACCGGTGCTGCGAAACATGTGGCAGCGGCCAAAACCGCAGCGACACAGTCCTGCACTCCCGCGGACTTCACCTCCCGCTCCGGCGCTGCCCTCAGCGCCTACGTGAAATCGTCGACCACCGACTGCATCAATACCCTGTTCAGCGTGACCGGCTCCGACGCCTCCACGATCTTCAGCGAAGTCGACATGAAGACCGTCGCAGGGTCCTTCAAAACCGGCGCGGCCAGCTATCCCGGCAACGACTCCACGAGCGTCCAGCAACTCGTGCTGTTCCTGCGCGCCGGGTACTACGTGCAGTACAACAGCAACGGGTCCATCCTGGCCTACAGCCCGGCGCTGGCCACCCTGGTCGAAGGCGGCCTGGACGCGTTCTTCGCCGGCTCGCACGCGCTGGACGTCAACGACAACAACGGCCCGGTGCTCGGCGAGACCGTCATCCTCACCGACAGTGCCGACGAACAGGCCCGCTACCTCGGTGTCTACCGGCGGATCCTGAACGCGTACGCCAGTTCCTTCAACGCCTACCCGACGATGCTGAGCGCGGTGAACGACGTCTACACACCGCTGTTCCGAGGACACCAGTTCCCGGCGTTCGTCTCGGCCGTCACCGCCGACCCGAGTGTCATCGACACGCTCGACAGCTTCGCGCTGAACCACATCGGCCTGCTCGGCGGCGCGAACTCCTACCTGGACTCCAACGCCGGGCTGGAGATGAGCCGGTTCGTGCAGCACGCCGCCTTGCAGGCGAAGGTGCGGCCGCTGATGAACGGGCTGCTCGCGGCCTCGTCGATGACCGGGCCGACGGCGCCGTTGTGGGTCGCGGTGGCCGGCAACGCCGACTACTACGACCAGGCGAACTGCGCGTACTACAACGTGTGCGACCTGGCGTCGAAGCTCACCGCGGCCGTGCTGACCACGACGACGCACTGCGACGCCAGCCACACCGTGCTGTCCGAGGCGCTGACGCCGGCCGACACCGGCGCCGTCTGCGCCAGCATCCTGGGTCAGTACTCGTACTTCCACACCCTGGTGCACGACAACGGCCCGATACCCGGCCAGTACGACCAGAACTTCGTGCTGACCGTGTTCGGCTCGCCGGCGGACTACCAGACGTACGCCGGGCCGATCTACGGCGTCGATACCAACAACGGCGGCATCACGCTGACCGGCGACCCGACCGACCCGAACAACGTCGTGCGCTCGATCATGTACCAGTGGGCCACCGACAACGGGTTCGTGGCCCGGGTGTGGAACCTCAACCACGAGTTCACGCACGCGCTGGACGCCGAGTACGACACGAAGGGCGACTTCAGCGCCGAGATCACGGTTCCGGACATCTGGTGGATCGAGGGGATCGCCGAGTACGTCTCGTACAGCTACCGCGGGGTCACCGACACCGAGGCGGTCAGCGAGGCGGCGACGCACCGGTACGCGCTGAGCACGCTGTGGCAGAGCACTTATGACAACAGCGACCAGACGCGGACGTACCCCTGGGGCTACCTGGCCGTCCGCTACATGATGGAGCGGCATCCCGCCGACGTCGCGACGTTGCTGGCGAAGTTCCGGGTCGGGGACTACGCGGGCGCCTACGCCTTGTACGGCACGACGATCGGCACGTCGTATGACGCCGATTTCAACGCCTGGCTGGACCAGTGCGCGGCCGGGGCGTGCCAGGTCGGCGGGCCGCCGCCGAGCCAGACGTGCCCCGATCCGGACACGCGGGCCATGGGCCAGAACTGCTCGCGGTCTGGTGAGTCGGCCGCGGCCGGTGTGATCGACTACTTCTACCTCGACGTCCCCGCCGGGACTCCGTCGCTGACCATCACCACCGGGGGCGGCAGCGGAACGGCGTATCTGCTGTACGACCCGACCGTGTGGGCCGCGCCGAACGCGTATACCCAGGGCTCGCTGAACGCGGGGACCACGCAGAGCGTGACGATCACCAATCCGCCGGCGGGCTATCAGTACATCAGTCTCTACGGGCAGACCGCCTTCAGCGGGGTGACGATCACCACCTCCTACTGAGCTGGCGGTTCTCCCCGAACCATTTGATCCACCGTTCACCTCGGGTCCCCGACGGGTTCCGGGCCGTGCGGCGGAGCCACGAAGCGTGGCTCCGCCGTCACTGGTTTCACCATGTGGGCCACGCGCGGTGTTCGGCGTGCCACAATCCTGTCGGGGATTTTATGTAGGACGGGGGAACGGAATGCGGGTCACCATCGCCCATGTGGCGTTGCGGGCCGGGGTCAGCAAGGCCACGGTGTCGCGGGTGCTCAACGGCAAGGGGGAGACGGACGCGGCCACGGAGGCCCGGGTGCGGCTGGTCGTCAAGGAGCTGGGCTACGTGCCCAGCGCCCGGGCGGTGTCGCTGGCCAAGGGGCGGACCGGGGTGGTCGGGGTGCTCGCGCCGACGCTCACGCGGCCGTGGATCGCGCAGGTCATGCAGGGTGTCGCGGACTCGATGGAGCGCAGCGGGCACGGCCTGATGCTGTTCACCCGGGGCTTGGGCGACGACTCCTTCCGCCGCTTCGCCGGCCACGTCGACGCCAACGCCTTCGACGGCCTGCTGGTGATCGAGCCGGAGGAGACGGCGCCCGCGGTGGCCAAGATGGCCGCCGCCGGCCTGCCCGTGGTCCTGATCAGCGACCGCGAGACCGGCCCCGGCACGCCGGTCGTGGCGACCGGCAACCAGCCGGGCGCCCGCCAGGCGGCCGAGCACCTGTTGGCGTCGGGGCGGCGGCGGCCGCTGGTGGTCGGGGGACCGGAGGGGTACGACTGCGCGGTCTCGCGGGTCACGGCGTTCACGGACGCCTTCGCCGAGGCGGGCTTCCCGGTGCCGCCGCAGGCGCAGTTCCCCGGCGACTACTCGGGGGAGTCGGGCCGCGTGGCGGTGTCGAGCGCGGTGGCGGACGGGGTCGAGTTCGACGCGGTGTTCGCGCACAACGACCTGTCGGCGTCCGGCGTGCTGCAGATGCTGGCCCAGGTCGGCCGGCCGGTGCCGCACGACGTGGCGGTGGTGGGCTTCGACGACGCCGGACACGCGGCGCTCACGGCACCGCCGCTGACCGCGGTGCGACGGCCGCTGCGGGATATGGGAGCCGAGGCGGCGCGGTTGTTGGCTGCGGCGCTGGACGGCGGGACGGCTGGGGCTGCTGCGGGGACGATGGAGGCGGCCGAGGCGGCCGGGCCAGTGGCGATCGCGACGGAGCTGATAGTGCGGGAGTCGACGGTCGGGGCCGGGTGAGGTCGGCCGGCTTGGCGGCGCTTCGGGTGCTGCCGGCTGAGCTGGTGGGCTGAACTGGCGCGCGCTGGACGGACTCGCCTGGCCGGGGTCCGCGGGATCGCCGCGGTTAGCCGGCATGCCGCCAGACGCGATGTCTGCCGGAAGCCGGCAGCCCGGGGCAGCGAGTCGTCCGCGGCCCCGGCGCTCAGTCGGCTCGCCGGGTCAGCCCTCGGCGACCTCAAGCCGGTAGTAATACATCCCGCCCTCTTCCTTCACCAGGGCGAACCCGGTCTTGTCCAGCACCCGCTGCGAGGCCACGTTGCTCGCTTCGGTGTCGGCGACCATCGCCCGGACCGCCTCGTGCGTCCGGCACATCTCCACCAGTCCCGCCAGCGCCTCGGTCGCGTAGCCGGCGCCGCGCGCGCCGGGTACTAGGCCGTAGCCGAACATCACCTGGCCTTCCTCGTCCGGCGGGCCGTAGAAGCCGATGGTGCCGATCGCGGTGCCGTCGCGGTCGATGCGGTAGCAGCCGAAGGGGCCCGCGTCGTGGCCCGCCTCGGCCGCGCCGAGGAAGCCCTTCACACCGTCGCGGTCGTCCTGCATCGGGAAGTCCTCAGCCCAGCTGTCGTCGGCGGCGGGGGTGACGTCGACGACGCGGCGTCCCTCCTCGACCGTGAACGGGTGCAGGCGGAGTCGGTCGGTGTGCAGGTCGGTCATGCGCGTTCTGCCTCCTTGAGGAATCGCCGCACGGTTTCGCGGGCGTTTTGGGACACATGCTTGCGGTGCGCGCGGGTCAGCACGATGCGGTATCGAACAGTCCGGCCGGAATCCGCCACACCTGGGCGGTCAACTCCCACGCGCGGTCTTGCGCACCGATACCGGCGGCCGCCAGCGTAACCAGCGGGACTCAACCGAACTGGTTGTGCCACGTGGGTTGCGCTGGCGGCTGGCGGTTTTCGTGGGCGAGACCGCGCGCCCGGCCTCAGGCCGGCGCCAGATGCCGTTCGACGAACGACCGCCACAGCCCCGGAGCGTGCTGCGGTGTGTGGCTGTGGCGTCCGGCGAAGGCGTGGAGTTCCTTGTCGGTGCTGGGGAAGGTGTCGAACAGTTCGAGTTGGTCTGGCCTGGGGAAGAGTTCGTCGTCCCACTGCATGTGGAAGAGGACCGGGGCGGTGATGTTCGCGGCGTCGTGGCGTACGCGGTCTGGGGCATGGAGTGCCGGGTGGAATGCTGCGCTTGACGCCAGGCCGAACTTGCCGAGGACCGCGCAGCGTAGTGATGGTCCGAGGGCGGCTGCGGTGGGGAGGCCGAAGCGGGTGCCCATCGACAGGCCGACGTAGGCCACTCGTGTTCCGTCGGCGATGCCTGCTTCCGTGAGGTGCGCCGTTGTCGCGACCCAGTCGGCGGCGATTCGGTCCAGTACGGCGCCGATGCCTTCGTCGGCGACGCGTGCCTGGTACTCCGCCGGGGTCAGCGGGTGTGGCACGCGGTCGCCGTGGAAGGGGCCGTCGATGGCCGCTGCCGCGTAGCCGGTCGAGGTGAAGCGGGCGGCCAGCGCTACGACCCGGTCGCTGTGGCGGTGGCCGCTGCCGCCGTGTCCCAGTAGCACCAGGGGGAGTGGCGGCCCTGGGTGTGTGGTCGGGGTCCAGACGGTGGCGGGGACGTCTTCCATCGGGCGGTGGATCAGGAACGAGCGCTGCGTTGTGCGCGGGCCGATCTGCCGAGTGTCGTGCCAGTTCACCCCGACCGCCGCATCTTTCCCTCCTCCAGGTCCTGCACCGCGATCCGCCCCTCCCGCACGGCCAGTGCATGCACCAGGCGGTCGAAGGTGTGCTGGGGCAGGCGCTCGCGTGCGCCGTCGAGGTCGAAGAAGCCGTACTCGTCGATCTCGCCGTCCTGCAGCCGGATGCGCGCGATGTCGTCGGCACCGAGCACGCCGCCGTCGTAGAGGTAGTGGATCAGCGGCGGACGCTCGGCGTCGCGAGGACGCCAGTCGACCATCAGCAGTGCGCCGGGTTCGGCGTCGAGGCCGACTTCCTCCAGCGCCTCGCGCCGGGCGCCTGCGGCGGGGAATTCGCCCTCCTCGACGCCGCCGCCGGGGAAACTCCAGGTCTTGGTGGGGCGGTAGGACTGGCGCACCATCAGGACCTTGCCGTGCTCGTCGAAGAACAGCATCGTGGCGCCGACCACCACCTTCGGCAGGGACGCCGCCCACGCCGCACGGTCTTGGCCGGTCCCGATCTCGGACAGCCGCGGTGCGCCGGCCTCGACCGAGCGCATGTAGACCCGGCCGATGTGGTCCTGCAGGACTCGTTCGGGGTCGGGTACCACCGTCGCCAGCGCGACCGCCGCGGCGGTGATGACGTCGCAGAGCTCTGCCGCCAGGTCGGCGTCGGTGTGGCTGCGGCCCTTGCGCGGGTTCTGGCCGGTGGTGCCGATCAGCGCGGCCGCGGCCTCGCCGGCCTCCTCCGCGACCTTCAGCACCCGCAGCGGGACCGCGAGTGCCGGGTCAGTGTCCGGATGCGAGTCCAGCCAGGCCCTCTGCTGCCGGACCACCTGCCACATCAGCGGCTCTTCCATGCGTCACCAAGCCCTCCTCGGCCGACGTGTGCAGCGCCGATGTCCGCACCGCTGTCGCGCCGATCAACACAGCCAGTATCGCGACCAATCCCGCCGCCTGGACGACGACCTGCCGGGCGCGCGGCGCGTAAACGTAGACCAGCCCGATCACCGCGCCGGTCACCAGGCCGCCGAGGTGTCCCTGCCACGAGGTGAAGCGCGAGGCCAGGACCAGCCAGAGGATGGCGATGACCAGCTGCCGCTGCCCGCCGAGGGGATCGAAGTGCAGTTTGCGGCTGAGGACGAAGTACAGGCCGATCAAGCCGAAGATCGCGCCCGACGCCCCGATGGACTGGGTGTAAGGGGCGGTCAGGAAGTAGCAGAACACTGATCCGCCGAGTGCCGACAACAGATACGCCGCGATGTACCGCGCCTTCCCTATCTGCTGCTCGACCACCACGCCGAACATCCACAGCGAGAGCATGTTGAACAGGATGTGCATCGGCCCCAGCGGCGGCTGGTTCGGCAGGATGTGCACGAACGCCGACGTGATCATCCGGTACCACTCGCCGTGCGCGACGCCGATGGGGTGGTACCCGGGCGGCGGCGACGCCATGGGCTCGTAGAGCGCGTTGTTCGGCCCGCGCAGTGCGTCCGAGAGCATGCCGAGCTTGTCCACGACAGAGTGCTGCATCAGCTCCGCCGCGTACACCGCGAAGTTGAGCATTATCAGCGCGATGGTGACCACCGGCCGCGCACCGCCGGACGCCGCCGACGAACCGAACACCGTCCGCGCCTGGCGCACGTCCTTGTTCCCCGCGCGCACACACTCAGGGCACTGAAACCCCACCGACGCGCTGCGCATGCAGTCGGGACAGATGTACCGGTCGCAGCGGGTGCAGCGCACGTGGCTCTCGCGCCCGTCGTGCCGGTAACAGGTGGTGACCGGCGCGGTCGCGTCGGGGACGGTCATCGGCGGGAGTCCTCCGGGCGGAGCAGCGGAAAGCAGCATCGGAAAGCAGCGGAAAGCATCGGACGGCGCAACGGGACGGCACACCCTACCGTGCGGCGACCGGCCTACGGCGGGCACAATGCAGGCCCCCGGCCACAAAGCGCGGCCCGTCCGCGCCGGTCGTATGCTGACCGCGATCCCCCTGAAGTGATCATGTCGAGAAGAGACCCCCGTGCCCCGTCGTCCCGCCTGGATCGACCGTCTCACCGCCGCCGCGATCCGCGGCGTCTGGGACTGGGCGCGGGTGCGCGGCCGCGTCACCTCCACCAACCCCGGCCGCTACCGCTTCGCGCATCTCGGCCCCGGCGCCGCACTGTCCTTCCCGCTCGGCGCGCTCTACAACGAGCAGTACATGGCGATCGGCGAGGGCACGCTCGTCGGCGAGGGCGTGAGCCTGGCGGTGGGCTGGCCGGGGGAGGACTTCGGCGAGGAGATCGTGCTGCGCATCGGCCGCGGCTGCTCGATCGGCCGCGGCAGCCACATCGTGGCGCACCTGCGCGTGGACATCGGCGACGACGTCTTCTTCGGACCGTACGTGTACGTCACCGACCAGAACCACGGCTACACCGGGCTGGACACCCCGATCGGCCGCCAGGACCCGGAGGACAAGCCGGTGACCATCGGCGACGGCTGCTGGCTCGGCGTCGGTTCGGTGATCCTGCCGGGGACGACGCTCGGACGGAACGTGGCCGTGGCGGCCGGCGCGGTGGTGCGCGGATCGTTCCCCGACCACTGCCTGATCGGCGGTGTCCCGGCCCGGATCCTGAGGCGGCACCACGGGGACGACGGCTGGCGCAGCAACCTGTAGGCACTGATCGCGCTACAGGGAGCGAAGCGATCCCTTACGCCGAGCGGGCGACCCCCGTCGACTCGCGCACGATCAGCCGCGGCGAGACGTCCACATGCCGGGCCGGGGCGCTGGGATCGCGCACCAGATCCAGCAACGTCCGCACCGCCAGCTCGCCGACGGATTCCTTCGGCGGCGACACCGCGGTCAACGCCGGCCGCGTCAGCGCCGAGAACTCGTCGTCGTACGCCACGATCGAGATCTCGCGCGGCACCGCGAAGCGCGTCGCGAAGCCGTTCTGCAGCAACGCCAACGCGTCTTCGTCCGAGTGGACCAACAGCGCGGTCGCCTCGGAATCGCGCAGGCGCTCGGCGAGCGCGTCTATCTGCTCCGGTCCCCACTTCGGCCAGCCGTCGAGGTCCGTGCTGCCGATGATGCGCGGCATCTCCGGCAGCGACAGCGCCGCGGCGGCCTGCTCGAAGCCGCTCAGCACGCTGCGCGAGGTCGGCGTCTCGCCGCGGGCGAACATCGCGATGCGGCGGTGCCCGAGTTCGTGCAGGTGCCGGACCGCGAGCCCGGCGCCGGTCTCGTGGTCGGTGCGGACCCACGACGTGGTCGCGGCGGCGGGGCCGTAGGACCGCCGCTCCACCAGCACCGTCGGCACGCCGAGCGCGCCGGCCCACTCCACCTCGTCGGTGGGCGCCAGCAGCACGGCCCGGGCCCCGGAGTCCACCAGCCCCATCGCCAGCGAGAGGTCCTGCCCGGACTGGTAGTCCGAGACCGCGACCAGCAGCCGCCCCTCGGGCTCGCGCAGCACCCGGCGCATGCCGTCGACGACCCGGTTGAAGTAGTACGACGACTTCGGGATGAGGGCGCCGACGACCGGCAGGTCGGTCTCCTCGGCCGGGTCCTGGGGCCGTGCCGGGGCCGCCGGCTCGGCGGAGGCGGGCAGCACCGCGCCGCCGTGCACCTTGTCCAGTTGTCCGGCCTTGGCCAGCTGGTCCAGGTCGCGGCGGACGGTCACGTCCGACACCCCCAGGATGCCGACCAGCTCGGCCACCTGCACCGACCCGCGTTCGCGGGCCAGGCGAAGGATCAGGGCGTGCCGTCTGGCGGCGAGCACGGACCACCTCCTGGAGCAGAAGCTAACAGTCAGAACCGTTCACAGCATGGGGGTGCGTCGACGTTCCGGCAAGTCTGAGTTACGTTTTTGTTCGTTTCCCATCGATTCTCATCGAACGTATTGACTTCCGGTTATCTTGTTCTGACACTGGTCCCCGTTGTTCGTTTGCCGTCACATCCGAAAGAGCCACCCGAAAGGCGCCACCGAAGCATGGATCGTCCGACCGCCGTCCTGGCCATGCGCCCGGCGCTGCGTCCGCTGCTGTTCGACGCGGCGGCCGAGGCCCGGCTGGCCGGGCTGGCCGAGGTCGATCCGGCGCTGGTGGTGACCGATTTCGGCGATCCGCGGGCGGCCGCGGCGCTGGCGCGGGCCGAGGTGCTGATCACCGGCTGGGACTGCCCGGTGCTGGACGAGGCGGCGCTGGCCCGGATGCCCGCGCTGCGCGCCGTCCTGCACTCCGGCGGCAGCGTGAAGCACCACGTCACCGAGGCGGCGTGGGCCCGCGGGCTGGTGGTCTCCTCGGCGGTCGCCGACAACGCGGTCCCGGTGGCCGAGTACACGCTGGCGATGGTGATCAGCGCGAGCAAGCGGCTGCCGGAGATGGAGCGCGCGTTCCGTGCCGGGAGGGACGGCCGGGACTGGCAGCACTGGTCACAGGACTTCGGCCCGGTCGGCAACCACCGGCGGGTCGTCGGTGTGATCGGGCTGTCCCGCGTCGGCCGCCGGGTCGTGGAGATGCTGCGAGTCCTGGACGCGACCGTCCTCGTGCACGATCCCTACGTGCCGGACGAGGAGGTCCTCCAGCTCGGCGCCGTACCCGCCGGGCTCGACGACCTGGTGGCCGCCTGCGACGTGGTGAGCCTGCACGCGCCGGGCAACGCCGAGACCCGGCACCAGATGGACCGGCGCCGGCTGGCCCTGATGAAGGACGGCGCGACGCTGATCAACACCGCGCGCGGCGCCCTGGTGGACACCGCGGCGCTGGCCGACGAACTGCGGACCGGCCGGCTGTTCGCGGTCGCCGACGTCACCGACCCGGACCCGCTGCCCGCCGACTCCGAGCTGTTCGACCTGCCGAACCTGACCCTCACCCCGCACGTGGCCGGCTCGATCGGCGGCGAGGTGCGGCGCCTGGGCGACTTCGTGCTGGCCGAACTGCTGCGCCTGACGACCGGGCAGGGCCTGCTCGGCCTGGTGCGACCTGAGACCCTGCCGTCCATAGCATGACAGTGTCTTGATAGATCTTGTGTGCCACCCTCACCAGAGAGCGAGACCCGATATGCGTACCAGTAAGAACGTCCACCGAGCCGGCGTCATAGCCGTCGCGGTGGCCGTCTCGGCCGCGAGCCTGTCGGCCTGTGGCAGCTCCAGCAAGCCCGGTACGTCCTCGGGCGGGCAGGCCTCGGGCAGCACCTCGTTCACCTACTGGTCGATGTGGCAGCAGAACGAGCCGCAGGCCAAGGTGATCAAGAAGGCCGCCGACGACTTCACCGCCGCCACCGGTATCAAGGTGAACATCCAGTGGCAGGGCCGCGACGTGATCACCAAGCTCACCCCGACCCTGCGCACCGGCTCCTCGGCGGACCTGGTCGACCAGTCGGTCAACGCGCTCGGCGCGCTGGTCGCCAAGGACGCGACCGCCGACCTGAGCACGCTGTACAGCACGCCGGTCAGCGGCGAGTCGCAGACCATCGGGCAGATCATCCCGGACAGCTACAAGCCGTTCCTCAACGACAAGAACGGTAAGCCGTTCATCGCGCCCTACGAGGTCTCCTCCGAGGGCCTGTGGTTCGACGCCTCCAAGTTCCCGGACCTGGCCGCGAATCCGCCGAAGACCTGGGACGACCTGCTGGCCCTGTTCGCCAAGGCCAAGGGCATGGGCATGACGCCGGTCGCCGTCCCCGGCGACGACAAGTACTGGGTGCTGCTGACCCTCCAGCGCGAACTCGGAACCGACGGCCTGAAGAAGCTGGCGAGCGACAAGACCGGCGCCGCCTGGGACGACCCGAAGGTGCTCAAGGCCGCGCAGCTGGTCCAGGACCTGCGGGACAAGGGCGACTTCCTCAAGGGCTACGAGTCCAGCAAGAGCATCGACGAAGAGGGCGACTGGGCCAAGGGCCAGGCCGCCTTCTACCTGTCCGGCACCTGGGTGCCCTCGGAGGCCGCGCCGAACGCCACCGCCGGCTTCAAGTTCGACAGCATCCAGCTGCCGGCGCTGGACTCGGGCAACACCGACACCGGCATCAACTTCTTCGGCTTCGCGGTCCCCAAGACCGCCAAGCACTCCGACGCCGCCGAGAAGTTCATCGCCTTCTTCATGAAGAAGGAGCAGCTGTCCGGCATCTCGACGCAGGCACTGAACCTGACCCCGCGCGCCGACATCGCCCCGCCGGCCCAGCTGGCCTCCATGAGCAAGGCGCTGACCGGCACCGTCTACGCCGACCAGGGGCACCTGTCCGTGGACTACGCGGACTGGACCAACAAGATGCTGAACCCGGAGATGATCCGGCTGGTCACCGGCCAGGACAACGCCGCGAAGTTCGTCGCCGACGGCAAGCAGGGCACGATCGACTACTGGAAGTCCGCGTCGTGACCAGCGCCACCGTCGGTG
>NZ_JAACYW010000124.1 GCF_015356825.1 Catenulispora rubra
GCGCTGCTGCCGTCGGTGACGGTCGGGGGCGTGGCGTGGACGGGGGTGTCGCTGGCGGCGAACACGGTGTTCGCATCGTACTTGGGGATCGCGCAGGGGACGTCGCGGTTCATGACGATGACGGTGCTGTATTTGGCGGCGCAGGGGTCGCGGTTGACGATCGGGGCGGTGGCGGCTTCGGCGCAGGTGTCGCCGTCGACGGTGATGGCGGCGCAGACGGCGGGTTGGGCGTTCGCGGCGGTGGCCGGGCGGTGGTTGCTGCGGGACGTTGCGGAGGCGGGCGCAGGAGCCGGGCCCGCGACAGGAACAGGCGCCGGGACGGCCGCAGGAGCGGGCGCCGAAGCAAGTGTGGCGGCAATGGCGGGAGACGCGCGATCGGCGTCGGCAACGGCGGCGGCTGCGGGACCGGCGGCGCGATCGGCTGCGGGATCGGCGGAGGCGCGGCACAACACAGAGCCACCCGCCCCGCACCACGGCTACGTCAGCGAAGTACTCCGCGCGACCGGCGGCCTCGGCGGCATCCTGCTCCTGACGGTGCTCGACACCCTGCTGGCCAGCCGCTACCTGACCAACGGGGACCTCGGGCGCTACAACACCGGCGCGTTGTTGGCGCGTGCGGCGTTCTTCGCGCCGAGCTTCGTGGCATTGCTGGCGTATCCGCGGTTGGCGCGCCCCTCGGAACGCCGGCGTGCGTTGCTGACGTCGCTGACGCTGACCGGTGGGATCGGCGTGGTGGGAGTGGCTATCGCGGGCATCGGCGGTGATTCGCTGATCCGCGTGGCGTTCGGGGCGAAGTACGCCACGCCCGGGGGCTTCGACCTCGGTGCCGAGGGCTGGGTGTTCACCAGTGTCGGGGCGCTGCTGGCGCTGGTGAACCTGGCGCTGCTGGACGGCGTGGCGCGGCGTTCGCACGCGGTGTCGGCGGTGGTGCTCGGCGGGATCGTGCTGGAGACGACGGTGATCGTGGGCTTCGCGCACGGCTCGGCCGCGGCGATCGTGACGGCCGCCGCGGCGTGCTCGCTGGCGACCGCGACGGTGTCGGTGACGGTCTGCCTGACGGCGCGCACGGCGGTCGAAGCCGTGGCGGCGCCGGCAGAGGTCGAGGACCCGCAGGCGGTCGGAGCCGTGGCGCAGGGTACGTAGGCGATATCCGGAGGCCGAACGACGGCCAGCACGCGACGATCGCCCGGCCGCCAAAGCAGAACCCGGCGGCAATCCGCGAACCGGCGCACCCCAGCCGCCTGCTCCTCAGCGCCTAGTGCGCCGCATCCGCCCAGTTCGCCGCGACCCCCACCGACACGTCCAGCGGCACCCGCAGCTCCGCCGCGGCCGCCATCTCGCGCCGCACCAGCGCCTCGACCTGCTTCGCCTCGCCGGCGGCGATCTCCAGCACCAGTTCGTCGTGGACCTGGAGCAGCATCCGGGACTGGAGCTCCTCCTTGAGCAGCGCGTCGCGCACGCGGATCATCGCGACCTTGATGATGTCCGCGGCCGAGCCCTGGATCGGGGCGTTCAGGGCCATCCGCTCGGCCATCTCGCGGCGCTGGCGGTTGTCGCTGGCCAGGTCAGGCAGGTAGCGGCGGCGGCCGAACATGGTCTCGGTGTACCCGGTGGCGCGCGCCTGGACCACGACTTCGTGCAGGTAGTCGCGGACGCCGCCGAAGCGCTGGAAGTAGTCCTCCATCATCTTCGCGGCCTCGCCGGTCTCGATGCCCAGCTGCTGCGAGAGCCCGAACGCCGACAGGCCGTAGGCCAGGCCGTAGCTCATGGCCTTGATGCGGCGGCGGTGCTCGGGGTCGACGGCGGTGGCGTCCACCTCGAACACCTTCGAGGCCACCGTGTTGTGCAGGTCCTCGCCGGAGGTGAAGGCGTCGATCAGGCCCTGGTCCTCGGACAGGTGCGCCATGATGCGCATCTCGATCTGGCTGTAGTCCGCGGTCATCAGCGACTCGTAGCCGGGCCCGGCGATGAACGCCTTGCGGATCTGCTGCCCCTCCAGCGTTCGGATGGGGATGTTCTGCAGGTTCGGGTCCACCGACGACAGGCGGCCGGTGGCGGCGATCATCTGGTTGTAGGTGGTGTGGATGCGGGTGTCCGCCGACACCGACTTCGACAGCCCCTCGACCACGGTCTTCAGCCGGTTCACCTCGCGCCAGCGCAGCAGGTGGTCCAGGAAGGGGTGCTGGGCCTGGGCCTGGAGCCAGGCCAGGGCGTCGGCGTCGGTGGTGTAGCCGGTCTTGATCTTCTTGGTCTTGGGCATGCCCAGGGTGTCGAAGATGACTTCCTGCAGCTGCTTGGGCGAGCCCAGGTTCAGGGTCTCGACGCCGGCCTCGGCGCGGGCCGCGTCGACCTCCTTGGACGCCTCGCTGGAGAAGCCCTTCTCCAGCTCCTGGAACAGCCGGTCGTCGATGGCGATGCCGACCTGCTCCATCGCCGCCAGCACGCCGACCAGCGGCAGCTCGATGTCGGTCAGCAGCTGCTCGGCGCCGGTGTCGGCGAGCTTCTCGCGCAGCGCCTCGGCCAGGTCCAGGACCGCGTGCGCGGCGGCCATCTGGCGCTCGGCCTCGGCGTCCTCGTCGGCGAACAGCGTGCCCTGGTTCGTGTCCGCGTCGGCGGGCGACAGGCGGCGGCCCAGCACCTCCTCGGCCAGCGGCTCCAGTTCGAAGGAGCGGCGGCCGGATTGGGCCAGGTAGGCCTCCAGCGCGGTGTCGGCGGCCACGCCGTTCAGCGTGAGGCCGCGGGCTGCCAGGGCAAGGATCGGGCCCTTGGCGTCGTGCACCACCTTCTGGCGCGCCGGGTCGGCCAGCCAGGCCGCCAGCGCGGTCTCGTCGGCCGGGTCCAGCTGCGTGACGTCGACGTAGGCGGCGGTGCCGTCGGCGCTGGCGAAAGCCAGGCCGCTGACATCCCCGGTCCCGCGGCCCCAGGTGCCGTTCACCGCGACGCCGGTCGCGGCCTCGCCGGTGGCGTTCGCGGCCAGCCAGTCGGCCAGCTGCCCGACCTCCAGCACCTGCCCCTGCAGCGCCACGGCCTCGCCGACCTCGGCCTCGTCGGCGCCGGAGGCCAGCAGCGGCGCCACGCGGTCGCGCATCGAGCGGGAGAACTCCAGCGTGTCGAACAGCTGGTACACCGACTCCGGGTCGCCCTCGGAGGCCCACGCCAGGTCCGCCGGGCCGGCCTGGAGCGGCACGTCCTTGATCAGCTCGGTCAGTTCGCGGTTGAGCTGCACCTGCTCCAGGTGCGCCCGCAGCGTCTCGCCGGCCTTGCCCTTGACCTCGTCGGCGCGCGCCACCAGCTCGGCCAGCGAGCCGAACTCGCGGATCCACTTCGCGGCGGTCTTCTCGCCGACGCCGGGGATGTTCGGGAGGTTGTCCGAGGGGTCGCCGCGCAGCGCGGCGAAGTCGGGGTACTGCTGCGGGGTCAGCTCGTACTTCTCCTCCACCGCCGCCGGGGTGAAGCGGGACAGGTCCGAGACGCCGCGCTTGGGGTACAGGACGGTGACGTCGTCGTTCACCAGCTGGAGCGAGTCGCGGTCGCCGGTGAGGATGCGGACCTCGAAGCCGTCGGAGGCGGCCTGGGTGGTCAGGGTGGCGATGACGTCGTCCGCCTCGAAGCCCTCCTTGCGGATCACCGTGATGCCCAGGCCCGCGAGCAGCTCGTCGATCAGGCCGATCTGGCTCTTGAAGTCGTCCGGCGAGGCCGAGCGGTTGGCCTTGTAGTCGGGGAACTTCTCGGTGCGGAAGGTCTGGCGCGAGACGTCGAAGGCCACCGCGACGTGCGTCGGCTGCTCGTCGCGCAGCGTGTTGATCAGCATCGACGTGAACCCCTGCACCGCGCCGGTGGGCTGGCCCGTGGTGGTGCGCAGGTCGGCCTCCTTCAGCGCGTAGTACGCCCGGTACGCCAGGGAATGGCCGTCCAGCAGGAGCAGGACGGGGCGGCTTGCGGTGGACTCGGGGGTCTTCTTGGCGGGGCTCACGGTATGGATCCTATTGCGCGGTACCGACAGCCCGGGGCAACTCGGCGGTGGCTACGCTGACTGCAACACGTTGCAGTTAATGTGGTGTAGTTTTCCGCGGCCGTTCCGCGCCCCGCCCCCGAAAGAGGCTCCGCGATGTCGATAGACCAGAACAACCAGGTGTCCGAGGCCGAACAGCTCGCGGCGATGTTCAACGAGATCGGCGCCGGGCACCTGACCGAGCGCATGGACATCGTGATCAGCTCCGCGACCAAGGAGGAGATCGTCGGGACGATGCCGGTCGCCGGCAACACCCAGGTCTACGGGCTGCTGCACGGCGGGGCCTCGGTGGTGCTGGCCGAGACGCTGGGGTCGCTGATGGCCGCGCTGCACGCCGGTGCGGACAAGCAGGTGGTCGGGGTGGACATCAACGCCACGCACCACCGCTCGGCCAAGGAGGGCCGGGTCACCGGCACCTGCCGGGTGCTGCACGCCGGGCGCACGCTGGTGGTCAGCGAGATCGTCGTCGCCGACGAGGCCGGGCGCCGGGTCTGCACCAGCAGGATCACGTGCCTGGTCAAGGAATGACGCGTCCTTGATCCCCTGGCGCACCGTCCGCCACGGATCGACAATGCCCCCATGGGAGCAGGATGGGGGGACTTCGGCGGCGAGGCGTCCGAGGCCGACCAGGCCGGGGATCCGGACCCCGACGAGCTCGAGATCGTCGTCGAGCTCGTCGACGACTCCCCGCTGCCGGGCGAGGGGCCGAACTCGGCCCGCAGCGAGCGCGAGACCATCGGCGACAGCGGCGGCGGTGCCTACGCGGGTCTGCGCTTCGGCCGGCTCCCCCGCGCGGTCCGGATCGTCGGCGTGCTCGGCGCGGCCGTCGCGCTGACCGTCGCCGCGTGGCCGACGCCGGGCGGGCGCGAGGCGGCGCCGCAGCCGATCCCGACGCCGTCGCAGGTGAACGTCGACCTCTACAAGGTCCGGCTCGGCTCCACCACGCTGGAGGCGGCCAACGGCGCCGACCACGCGGTGCTGGGCCTGGAGCTGACCAACAACGCCACGGCGCCGCTGGAGGTGGTCAGCGCCGAGATCTGGGACGCGGTGGGGACGCGGATCGGGTCGGCCTCGGTGTGGCCGGCGGAGGGCATGAACGCGGGGAGCACGGTGTCGGTGCCGGTAACGCTTCCGTACGCGTGTGACGACTTCACGTTTCTTCCGGTGCTGCCGTTGACCATCCGGTACAGCGTCAGCACGCCGCAGAATCCGGACGCCGGGCACGACTACGCGTATCCGTTGACCGGCGCGTTGTGGGACACGTACATGCGGCAGCGGGCCACGCAGTGCGCCAGGCCGGACAGCCAGATCACCGCCACGGCGATCGACACCACGCAGCCGATCGGTGCGCCGAGTGATCCGCAGGGGTTCGACCTGTCGTTCACGATCGAGGCGGCGGGGACGGCGGAATGGATCGTGGACAAGGTGTCGTCGATGGGGTCGGACGTCGTCATCACCGGTGACGCGCTGCCGGTGGTGGTGCCGGCCGGACAGAGCGCGCACGTCGGGACGCACTGGCATCTCGACGACTGCGCGCGCATGCCGCCGGGGAACGAGAGCATGACCGGGGTGGAGTTCACGGCGCATCTGAAGAATCCGGCTCCCGGGCACGGGACGTCCACGGAGCAGGTGTTCTTCGCGCAGCTGCGGCCGGGGTTGGTGACCGAGATGCTTCAGGTGGCTTGCGGGGGTTGAGGTCGGGGTTATCAGTGCTATGCAACAGGGCTATACAACGGCCGTGCACCGGCGTATCCAGGTAGCGTGACGTTTCGCCCCGCCCGCCGCGACAGCGTTGTCGCCCTCGCCGGTGTGCTGGCCGGCGCCGCCGTCGCCACCGCGATCGCCGTCGCGGCCTGGCCCGGCTCGGCCCAGACCGCCCAGGGATCCTCGAAGGCCGCGTCCGCGACCGCCACCGGACCCACGCTCGCGCCGGATCCGGTGAACGAGACGCTGCGGCCGAAGGAGGTCGTGCTGCCGTCGGAGGGGCCGTACACCAGCGGCAAGATCGTGCTGGTGCCGCTGCGGCTGACCTGCGGCCTGTCGACGATCATCGGCACGCACGGCGAGGAGCAGGCGAACGGCCAGTACTGCATGATCCGGGTCGCGCTGACCGACGACGACACCTTCACGCACACCTTCGACGTCCGCAAGACGGCGCTGACCACCACGGCCGGCGCGTCGATCCCGGTCGCGTACGAGGCGCAGGAGGTGGAGCGGCAGCCGCTGCAGCTCCCGGAGGTCGGCCGGAGCGACCGGTACGAGTTCGACATCTACTACGACGTGCCACGCGACGCGACGGTGAACGGGTTCACGTTCGACGACGGCGAGGGCGGGGCGACGGCTCGGGCGCCGCTGCCGGTACGGAGCTGGCCGTTCTCGTGAGGGTGTGGCGCGCCGACGTCGGCAAGCCGATCACGGTGCCGGCGGCAAGGCCGGAGGTAGACAGCGGCCGTGATCCCCTTGCCGGTGAAGGCGTTGGGGATCACGGCCGCTGGTCTCAGTGCTCGAACTGCTCTCTGGCCGGCAGCTCCCTGATCAACAGAGCTCCCTGCCCGGACTACTCCGTCGTCTCGCCGAGGTAGGCCTCGCGGACGCGCGGGTCGTCCAGCAGTTCCGCGGCGGGGGCGCTCATTCTGACCTCGCCGGTTTCCAGGACGTAGCCTCGGTTGGCGAGTTTGAGTGCCTGGGCCGCGTTCTGTTCGACCAGGAGGATGGTGGTGCCCAGGGCGTTGATGCGCTCGATGATCTCGAAGATCTGGGCCACGATCAGTGGCGCCAGGCCCATCGAGGGTTCGTCGAGGAGCAGCAGGGTGGGCTGGCCCATCATGGCCCGGCCGATGGCGAGCATCTGCTGCTCGCCGCCGGACAGGTTGCCGCCGAGCTGGGTGCGGCGTTCGTGCAGCCGCGGGAAGAGCTCGAAGACCTGGTTCAGGTCGTTCTGGGACACCGCCTTGAAGCGGTAGGCGCCCATCTGGAGGTTCTCCAGGACGGTCATCCGCGGGAAGATGCGGCGGCCTTCCGGGGAGTGGCCGATGCCCAGTTGGACGATCTTGTGCGCCGGGATGCCCGACAGGGGCTCGCCGGCGTACAGGACCTGGCCGGAGCGCGGCTGGAGGAGCCCCGAGACGGTGCGCAGGGTCGTGGTCTTGCCGGCTCCGTTGGCGCCGAGCAGGGCCACGATCTCGCCCTGGTGGACCTCCAGGTCGATGCCCTTCAGGGCCACGATGCCGCCGTAGGCCACCTCGACCGAGCGGAGCTCCAGGAGCGCCGCGTCGGTGCGCTGGTTCTCGGGGCGCGGGGCGGGGATGGTCGTCGCCTGGTCGCTCACGCGGACCCCTCCTCGTTGGTGTCGCGGGCCTGGGACTTCTCGGCCTGGGACTCCTGAGCTTCGGCCTGGGACTCGGCGGCTTCAGCGGACGCCGGGGACTCGGCTGCGGCCGCGCTCTCGGACTCCGCTTCAGCCTGGAGCTCGGTCTCGGCGGCAGCTTCGGACTCGGTCGGGGTCTCAGACTCGGACTCGGCCACCGCCGCACCCCCTGCGCTTCCAGGCAACGCCTCAGCGGCAGGCCCGGCAGCACCAGGCAGTGCCTCAGCGGCGGGCTCGGCAGCTCCGGGCGGCGCGTCGGCAGCAGAGCCAGCGGCCTCAGCCTCTGCTTCTGCTTCCGCCTCCGCCTCCGCCTCAGCCTCGGCAACCGCCTCCTCCGCCGCGTCGCTCCCCAGGTAAGCCTCGATCACCGCAGGGTTCTGCTGCACCTCGGAAGGCAGCCCGGAGGCGATCACCTTGCCGAAGTTCAGCACCGTGATCCGGTGCGCCACCGACATCACCAGCCGCATGTCGTGCTCGATCAGCAGGATGCTGATGCCGAGCTCGGTGTTGATGCTGGTGATCAGCTGCGCCAGGCCCAGCTTCTCCGAGGGGTTGGTGCCGGCCGCCGGCTCGTCCAGCAGCAGCACCTTCGGGTCGCTGGCCAGCGCGCGGGCGATCTCCAGACGCCGCTGGTCGCCGTAGGACAGCGAGCCGGCGATGTCGCTCTCCTTGCCGCGCAGGCCCACGAACTCCAGCATCTCTCGCGAGTGCTGGCGCGCGGCCCGCTCGTTGCGGCGGTTGCGGGGCAGGCCCAGCATCACGCCGATCGGGCCGGAGGAGCTGCGGGTCTCGGCCGCGATCTGCACGTTCTCCAGCACCGTCAGCGCGTTGAACAGCCGGATGTTCTGGAACGTGCGCGAGATGCCCACGCGGTTCACCAGGTGCGGCTTGCGGTTCGTGCGGCGGCGGGTCAGGGAGCTGGTGTGCACCAGCGGCACCTCCGAGCCCGCGCCGGCCGGCACGAACTCGATCATGCCCTCCTGCGGTAGGTAGACCCCGGTCAGGCTGTTGAACAGCGAGGTCTTCCCGGCGCCGTTGGGCCCGATCACGGCCAGGATCTCGCCGCGGTGCAGCGTCAGCCCGACGTGGTCCAGGCTGGTCAGGCCGCCGAACCGGAGGGTGACGCCCTCGGCGCGCAGGACCGGCTCGCCGACCGCCGTGCCCTGCGCGGCCGTCTCAGTGCTCGTACTCACGGGGCCACTCCTTCCGCCGGCGCGGACATCGCGTCCGCGTCGCCGACGCCGTGCTCGGCCTGCGCCAGCTCCTGCGCCCGGCGTTTGGACGGGATCAGGCCCTGGGGCCGGAAGATCATCATGGTCAGCAGCACCGCGCCCACCCACATCGGGATGTCCTTGGGGTCGACCACCGGGTGGCCGCCGTTGAACCACGAGGGTGGACCCTGCAGGAAGTACGGCAGGAACGTCATCAGCGAGGCGCCGACGATGACACCGGTCAGCGAGCCCATGCCGCCGAAGATGACGTAGGCGAGCACGAAGATGGACAGCGGTAGCGGGAAGTTGTCCGGTGTGATCGCGGTGATCTTCGCCGTCGACAACACCCCTGCGAATCCGGAGGTGGAGGCGCCGATCGCGAAGGCCATCAGCTTGTACTTCACCGTCGGCACGCCCGAGGCGGCCGCGGCCACCTCGTCCTCGCGGATCGCCGTCCAGGTCCGGCCGACCTTGGAGTGCTCCAGCCTGCGGAAGGCGAAGACCACGACGATGATCAACCCGATCGCCAGATACCAGTACGGTTTGGAATCGTTGGTGTTCCAGTCGTAGTGGATGCCGAACAGGTTGAACCGGAAGGTCGAGATCCCGGTCGCGCCCAGGGCGCCGCCGGTGATGTTCTTCGGGTTGTTCCGGGCGATGTTCAGCACGATCTCGTGGAAGCCCAGCGTCACGATCGCCAGGTAGTCGCCCCGCAGCCGCAGCGTGGGGGCGCCCAGGATGAGGCCGGCCGCCATGGTCAGCAGCACCGCGATCGGGAACGCGAAGAACAGGTTCAGGTGGATCGGCGGGTGCGCCTCGGGGTTGCCGTCGGCGCCGATCGGGAGCTTGCCGGACAAGATGGCGGTGGTGTACGCGCCGATCGCGAAGAACGCGATGTAGCCCAGGTCCAGCAGGCCGGCCCAGCCGACCACCACGTTCAGCCCGACCGCGGCCAGCACGTACACGCCGACCTGGTCGGACAGCACCGACTGGAAGTACGGCAGGGTGAACAGGCCCACGTTCGGCAGCAGGATCGCCACCACCACGAGCGCCACGAGCCCGCCGCGCTTGACCCACAGGTTCTTCAGCGCCGGGGTGTTCCTGACCTGGCGCACCGGCGCCACCGCCTGCGAGGCGATGCGGCCCAGCCCGCGGATCCGCCACAACTCGGCGATCAGCCAGACCACCACCGCGCCGACGAGGTACTCGGCGCCGCGTGCGGAGAACCAGCTGTCCTTGACCACCAGCGTGTAGTTGCTGGAACTGCCCTGCGTCTGGTTCGTCAGGATGCTGAGCACGAGGAACAGCGCGATGATGCCGAACAGCCGCGCGAACAGCGGGTTCCGCCACCACGTCTCGTGGCTGCGCAGCTGTCGGACCTGTGCCGACAGCTCCGAGATCGAGGTCGTCACGCCGCCCTCCCCGTCCGCTCGCCCAGGATGCCGGTCGGGCGGATCAGCAGGACCCCGACCAGGACCACGAAGGAGACCACGTCGACCCACTCCAGAGAGAAGATGCCCTGGCTGAAGCTCTCCACGATGCCCAGCAGCAGACCGCCGAGCATGGCGCCGCGGACGTTGCCGATGCCGCCGAGGACCGCGGCGGTGAACGCCTTGATGCCCGGGACGAAGCCCATCGTGTACGTCACCGCGTGGAACATCGCGTACAGCACGCCGCCGACGCCGGCCAGCAGACCGCCGATGATGAACGTCCGGGAGATCACCTTGGACACGTCCACGCCCATCAGCTGGGCGGTCTCGGCGTCCTGAGCCACGGCCCGGATGCCGGCGCCGAGCTTGGTGCGGGAGATCAGCAGGTCCAGCAGGATCATCATGATCAGGGCGGTGGCGATGATCAGCACGTCGAGAGTCTTGACCGTGCGCGGCCCCGCGGCCCCGCTACCGGGCAGGACGAAAACCTTTCCGGAGTGGAAGGACTCCGGGACCTGCAGGTTGTTGCGGCCGAACAGCTTGCCGGCCAGGTTGTACAGGAAGATCGAGGCGCCGATCGCGGTGATCAGGTACACCAGTTTTGGCGCGTGGCGTTTTCTCAGCGGCCTGTAGGCCACCCGCTCCAGGGAGAACGCGATGGCCGCGCCCACCGCGGCGCCGGCCACCAGGGCCAGGGCGGTGTACTCGAAGGCCTGGAACCCGCTGGGGATCTTGCCGCCGGTGCCGACCAGCGCGGTGAGCATGAACACGCCGCCCAGGGCGCCGGACATGAACACCTCGCTGTGCGCGAAGTTGATCAGCTGGAGCACGCCGTAGACCATGGTGTAGCCGATGGCGATCAGGGCGTAGAGGGAGCCGAGCCTGATCCCTTGGAACAGTAGCTCCCAAAAGTGTTGGGTGATGTACATAAAGAGCTTCCTGTGCAGGAGGCGTGAGGGTTGCGGGGGTGGCCCGATGCCACACGAAAGCCGCGGCCCGCTGTGGTACCGAGCGGGCCACGGCTCGCGGGAGGGTCTCGTCTTTGCGACGCTGTCGGGCCTGGCTGACCCGGGCGCCTAGTGAGGCAGGGACCGCGCCGGTGCCCGCCTGTCACAGACGGACACCGGCCCTGCCTCAGGTCAGCTGCCGATACCCGGCATCTTGGAGATGTCGCCGATCAGCGTGATCACGCCGCCGACGATCTTGTAGGCGTAGATCGCGGTGCCCGAGATGTCACCGGTGGGGGTGAACTTGATCTCCTTGGACAGACCCTGGTAGTCCACCGTGGCCACGCCCGCGGCCACCGCGGCCCGGGTCGGGCTGGTGGTGTTCAGGCCCTTGAGGACGCTGATGATGACGTTCGCCGCGTCGTAGCCCTCGATCGAGTAGGTGCCCGGGGCGGCGTTGGACAGAGCCTTGTACGCCGTCACGAACGCGGAGAACTTCGGGTCGCTGGCCGGGTCGAAGCACGGGCAGGTGAACTGCCAGCCCTCGGCCGCGTCCTGACCGGCGGTGGTGATGAAGTTCGGGTCCTTCGACCCGTCGCCGGTGACCATCGTGCCGGTGTACCCGGCGGCCTTCAGCGCCTTGGCGAACACGCCGCCGTCAGCGTAGTAGCCCGCGTAGTACATGGCCTTGGAACCCGAGGAGGCGACCTTGGAAGCCAGCTGCGAGTAGTCCTGGGTGCCCTGCGGCGCGCTCTCGGTCTCGACCGTGACGCCGTCCTTCTTCAGCTCGCCGACGATCGCCGTGGACAGGCCCTGGCCGTACTGGGTCTTGTCGTCGACCACGTAGACGTTCGGCGCCTTGAGCACCTTGGCCATGTAGTCGGCGGCCGCCGGACCCTGCACGCTGTCGTTGGCCACGACGCGGTAGAAGGTCTTGTAGCCGGAGCTGGTCAGGGACGGACGGGTCGCCGAGGGGCTGACGGCCACGAGGCTGGCGCCGGAGTACAGCGCGCCGGAGGCCGCGGTGGGACCGGAGAAGGCCGGGCCGACGACGCCGACCACCTTCGGGTCCTGGATCAGCAGCTGCGCGGCGGTGGCGCCCTTGGACTGGTCGCCCTGGTCGTCGGAGTCCTTGACGACCAGGTTGAACGGCAGGTCGCCCTTGTCGTTCGCCTGCTTGACGGCGAGCTTGACGCCCCAGTCGATGTTCAGGCCCAGGGCCTGGTTCTGGCCCGACAGCGGGCCCTGCACGCCGATCTCCAGCGTGGGCTTGTTGCTATTGGCTGCCGAAGTGGAGCTGCCGCTCCCCGTCGAGGACGAGGAAGAGCCGCCGCTCCCAGACTTCGTCGAACTGCCCGCACAAGCCGAAAGCGCGAGCACGCCTGCCACGACGACAGCGCCAGCCCGCATTCGGTTGATGGTCCGCACTTCCAGATCCTCCCTGATCGTCGGACGGGCATCGGTGCCTATTGGGCTTTGGTGCTCGTCCGAATTCACGCGGTCACCACATGGGTGATGGGAAGGCTAGTGCCGAACGTCAGCCGTGGGGAGGGGGTCCGAGATCGCGTGATGCTCTCGTTACCAACCGGAAGGAGGCTCCCACCAGAGCCAAAACCCCGCAAGTGGCCCGGTTCCCGGCGCCGCCGGGTTTTGAGGTCCGTTGATCTTCCCGACCTGCCGTGGCGGGGTCATCGCAGGGCCGGTAATCAGTGCCCCCCACGCTGGGATGTTACGGATGCCGTGGTGCGCGCGAGGCCCCCGGCACGCCTGCGGCACGGGGGACGACACCGGCCGGCGGCGTGACCACCGTCACAACCACCGGCCGGATCGTAAGATCGTTATACCCCCGAGGCGTGCTCACTCCGCCTTGGCGGCGGTGCTGTGCCCGGCGGTGGGCGAACCGACCGCCGTCGACCCGCTGATGACCACCTCGGCGACCTCCTTCATGGTCATCCGCCGGTCCATCGAGGTCTTCTGGATCCACCGGAAGGCCTCCGGCTCGGTCATCCCGTGCGCGGTCTGCAGGATCCCCTTGGCCCGGTCCACCAGCTTGCGCGTCTCCAACCGGCTGGCCAGGTCCGCGACCTCGCCCTCCAGCGCCGTCAGCTGGGTGTGCCGGGACACCGCGATCTCGATCGCGGGCACCAGCTTGTCCTTGGTGAACGGCTTGACCAGGTAGTTCATCACCCCGGCCTCGGCGGCCCGCTCCACCAGGTCGCGCTGGGAGAAGGCGGTGAGGATCAGCACCGGCGCGATCCGCGCCTCGATCACCCGCTCGGCGGCGGTGATGCCGTCCAGCACCGGCATCTTCACATCGAAGATGCACAGGTCCGGCCGGAACTCCTCGGCCAGCCGCACCGCGGCCGCCCCGTCGGAGGCCTCGGCGACGACCTCGTAACCCTCCTCCTGGAGCATCTCCTTCAGGTCCAGGCGGATCAGCGCCTCGTCCTCGGCGATGATCACTCGGCGGGCGGGGGTGGACTCGGTGGCCATGGGATCCTCACTGGGCGGCGTGCCGGTGTTCTGTTTCGATACGAGCCTACCTGCGGGGAAGGCGGTTGCGGGGGTCGGTACGGAGTCCGGTATCATTCGAGCGTGGTGAAGCTGGGCGGGTACCTGCCGGTATCAAGCTATCGATGGTTTCGCCGCAGGCGGGATTGGTGAAATCGGCAAACACAGAAGCCTCAAAAGCTTCCGCCCGAAAGGGCTTGCGGGTTCGATTCCCGCATCCCGCACAGATGCGCAAAGAACACCCGTTCACTACTTCCAGTGAACGGGTGTTCTTTGCGCCTCAACCGGAATAGCGACCCGGCAACCTCGGAATCATGCACAACCCCGACATCAAGGCGCGCACTATCGCGATGTGCCGCGCCGGAGTCCCCAACATCAAGATCGCCAGAAGGCTCGGAGTCCCGAAGGGCACGGTCGGCTACTGGAAGTTCGAAGATCGCGCCCGGCACCCCGACCTGTATCCAGCAAGTATCGAGTGTCCGATCTGCCTCGGCACCAGTCCGACAGACCGCCCCTACTCGTACCTCCTCGGCCAGTACCTCGGCGACGGCCACATTGTCGCCAAGCCGCGCCAGCACACACTCTCCATCACGTGCTGCAACGACTATCCCGTCATCATGGATGACACCCAACGCGCCATGGTTCAGGTCCTGCCCGGCGCGAGCACCAGCAGGGTTCGGCGCACAGGATGTATCGACATCAAGTCGTATTCCGCGCACTGGACCTGCTTGTTCCCGCAGCATGGTCCGGGCATGAAGCACACCCGCAAGATCGAACTCGCTCCATGGCAGCAAGCCATCGTCGAGACCTACCCGTGGGAGTTCATCCGCGGCTTGATCCATTCCGACGGGTGCCGCATGACCAACTGGACCGAGAAGGTCATCGCCGGGGAACGCAAGCGCTACGAGTACACCCGCTACTTCTTCACCAACGTCTCAGCCGATATTCGCGGCCTCTACTGCTGGGCCCTGGACATGGTCGGTGTCGAGTGGCGCGTCGCGAACTGGCGCAACATCTCCGTTGCCAAGAAGAACTCCGTAGCCCTCATGGATCTCCACGTCGGGCCCAAGTTCTGACCACCGCGGCGTCGGTGAACGCGAAAGCGGCGTCGACCCGGATCCGGATCGACGCCGCAGCGCGCGAGAATCAGTGCCCGACCAGTCCTCGTGAGACGGTCGCGGCGGTGGACCGCCTCGGCGTTACCGCAGCTCGCGGTAGGCTGGCGCGGCGCCGGCGATGGCGTCTCCGACCCGGTGCACCCGCACCGCGTTCGTGGAACCGGGGATGCCGGGGGGCGAGCCGGCGATGATGACCACCGTGTCACCGGCCTTGCACAGCTCCAGCTGCAGCAGCTCGGTGTCGACCTGGCGCACCATCTCGTCGGTGTGCTCGACCTCGGGGCTGCAGAAGGTGCGGATGCCCCAGCTGAGCGCGAGCTGGTTGCGGATCTCGTTGTGCGGGGTGAAGGCGATCAGCGGTGTCGGCGGGCGGTAGCGGGACAGCCGGCGCGCCGTGTCGCCGCTCTCGGTGAAGGCGATCAGGTACTTGGCGTACAGGTTGTCGCCGAGCTCGGCCGCCGCGCGGGCGACCGCGCCGCCCTTGGTGCGCGGCTTGCTCAGGGCCGGCTTCAGGCCGGCGGCCAGGGTCTCCTCCTCGGCCGCCATGATGATCTTGGCCATGGTCTCCACGGTCTGCACCGCGTAGGCGCCGACGGAGGTCTCGGCCGAGAGCATCACCGCGTCGGTGCCGTCCAGGACCGCGTTGGCCACGTCGGAGACCTCGGCGCGGGTCGGCCGGGAGTTGGTGATCATCGAGTCCAGCATCTGGGTGGCCACGATGACCGGCTTGGCGTTGCGGCGGGACAGCGTGATGCAGCGCTTCTGCACCATCGGGACCTGCTCCAGCGGGAGCTCCACGCCGAGGTCGCCGCGGGCCACCATGATCGCGTCGAAGGCGTCGACGATGGCGTCCAGGTTGGCCACCGCCTGCGGCTTCTCGATCTTGGCGATCACCGGCACCCGGTGTCCGACCTCGTCCATGATCTCGTGGACGCGCTCGATGTCGACGGCGTCCCGGACGAAGGACAGCGCGATCATGTCGGCGCGCACGCCCGGGTTGCCGTGCCCCGGCGCCGGCTTGCCCAGCGCCCAGCGCAGGTCCAGCTCGTCCTTCTCGGACAGCGCCGGGACCGAGACGGACACGCCCGGAAGGTTGATGCCCTTGCTGTTGGAGATCGGGCCACCCTCGACGACCCGGGTCAGTACGTCGGTGTCGGTGACGCTCTCCACTTCCAGGAAGAGCTTGCCGTCGTCGATCAGGATCGGGTCGCCGGGCTTGCAGTCGCCGGGCAGACCCTTGTAGGTGGTTCCGCAGATGGTCGCGTCGCCCGCGACGTCGCGCGTGGTGATGGTGAAATGCGCGCCGTTGGCCAGGACCTCCTTGCCGTTGGCGAAGGTGCCCAGCCGGATCTTGGGACCCTGCAGGTCGACCAGGATGCCGACGGCCTGACCGCTGGTGGTCGCGACCTGGCGGACGTTGCGATATCGCTCTTCGTGGTCCTCATAGGAACCGTGAGAGAGATTCAGACGGGCCACATTCATGCCGGCCGCCACCAGAGCGGTGAGCTGCTCCAGGGTTCCGGCCGACGGGCCCAGGGTACAAACGATTTTCGCGCGGCGCATGCCTACTACCTTATGTCCTACTCGTTAGTAGCTTTTTCGGGTCTGACAAGTTCCCACGGTTCCGAACAGAACTTTCGACCCCCGTTCACCGTGTGTCTGTATGGAATGAACCGGGTGTAACGGCGACAATTGGCCTCCATGACGACACCTCCTCCCCCGGAGCCCTCTGAGCCGGCGGAGCCGGGGCCGGACCGGTCGCCGGAAGAGCCAGCTCAGCAGTTCCCGCAGTACCCGCCCCCGCCGCCGCTTCCGCCCGAGGCCTACCCGACCTACAGCGGCGGCAGCGGCTACGAGTACGGCGGCTACGGCGCTCCCCCGGTCCGGCGCCGCAACGGCATGGGCGTCGCGGCGCTGGTGCTGGGCATCGTCGGCTTCCTGATCGGGCCGTGCAGCATCCTGGCGATCGTCTTCGGACGGATCGGGCTGAACCGCGTGGCCCGCGGCGAGGCCACCAACCGCGGCGTGGCGCAGGCCGGGTTCGTGCTCGGCATCGTCACGCTGCTGCTGTGGATCCTGGGGATCATCCTGCTGGCGAATCAGCACTGAGTCATCTCGCCGGTTGCCGGGCCGCGGTCTTGGCCCTGATTCCGGTTCCGACTCTGGCTGCGGCTGCGGCTGCGGTTCCGACTCCGGCACCGTCCCCGAAGCCGACGCGGCGCGGCCGCCCGCAAAGCACTGCGATGCGGGCGGCCGCGCCGTCTGTCACACCGTCACCGGCCTCGCCGTCGGCGGGATCGGCTTGGGCAGCGTGGTCGAGCCGGACAGGTAGGCGTCCACCGAACTGGCCGCCGAGCGGCCCTCGGCGATCGCCCACACGATCAGCGACTGCCCGCGGCCGGCGTCCCCGGCCACGAACACGCCCGGCACGTTGGTGGCGTACTCGCCGTCGCGCGCGATGTTGCCGCGCTCGTCCAGGGCCAGGCCGAGCTGGTCGATCAGGCCGTTGCCGCGCTCCGGGCCGACGAAGCCCATGGCCAGCAGCACCAGGTCGGCCGGGATCTCGCGCTCGGTGCCCTCGACCGGGACCGGACGCCCGCCCTCGAACCGCACCTCGACCAGGCGCAGGGCCCTGACCCGGCCGTTGTCGTCGCCCACGAACTCGGTGGTGGACACCGCGTAGACGCGCTCGCCGTTCTCCTCGTGCGCCGAGGAGACCCGGAAGGTCATCGGATAGGTCGGCCACGGCTGGTTCGCCGGCCGGTCCTCGCCGGGCTGCGGCATGATCTCCAGCTGCGTGACCGACTCCGCGCCCTGGCGCGTGGCCGTGCCCAGGCAGTCCGCGCCGGTGTCGCCGCCGCCGATGACCACCACGTGCTTGCCGAACGCGTCGATCGGCGCGGTCAGGTAGTCGCCCTCGCAGGTCTTGTTCGCGTACGGCAGGTAGTCCATCGCCTGGTGGACGCCGGCCAGATCGCGGCCGGGCACGTCCAGCTCGCGCGCCTTGGTCGAGCCGACCGCGAGCACGATCGCGTCGTACCGGGCCAGCAGCGCGTCGCCGGTGAGGTCGACGCCGATGTGCATGCCGGGACGGAACTTGGTGCCTTCTGCGCGCATCTGCTCGATCCGCCGGTTCAGGTGGCGCTTCTCCATCTTGAACTCGGGGATGCCGTAGCGCAGCAGGCCGCCGATGCGGTCGGCGCGCTCGTAGACCGCGACGGTGTGCCCGGCGCGCGTGAGCTGCTGCGCGGCGGCCAGACCCGAGGGACCGGAGCCGATCACCGCGACCGTCCGGCCGGACAGGCGCTCGGGCTGCAGGGGCTTGACGGTCCCGTCCTCCCAGGCCCGGTCGATGATGGAGACCTCGACGTTCTTGATGGTCACCGCCGGCTGGTTGATCCCCAGCACGCACGCGGTCTCACAAGGCGCCGGGCACAGCCGCCCGGTGAACTCCGGGAAGTTGTTGGTCGCGTGCAGCCGGTCGGAGGCACCCTCCCAGTCGCCCTTCCACACCAGGTCGTTCCACTCCGGGATGATGTTCCCGAGCGGACAGCCGTTGTGGCAGAACGGGATGCCGCAGTCCATGCACCGGCCGGCCTGCTTGCTGACGATCGGCAGCAGCCCCCCGGGCTTGTAGACCTCTTTCCAGTCCTGGACGCGCTCGGTGACCGGGCGGCGCTCGGGGTGCTGCTGGGGGGTGGTGAGGAAACCACGAGGGTCAGCCACGGGTGGCCTCCATGATCTTGTCGAGGGTCTGCTCTTCGTTCAGCCCGGCGGCCTGGGCCGCGGCACGGGCGGTGAGCACCCGCTTGTAGTCGACCGGCATGATCTTGGCGAAGCGGCCTACGTTGGCGCCCCAGTCGGCGAGCAGGGTCGCCGCGACGGCTGAGCCGGTCTCCTCCTGGTGGTCCTGGACCAGGGTGTGGAGCAGGGCCCGGTCCTCGGCGTCGAGGGCTTCGACGTTGACCATCTCGGAGTTCACGCGGGAGACCTTCAGGTCCAGGACGTAGGCGGTGCCGCCGCTCATGCCGGCGGCGAGGTTGCGGCCGTGTTCGCCGAGGATGACGACGGTGCCGCCGGTCATGTACTCGCAGGCGTGGTCGCCGACGCCCTCCACGACGGCGGTGGCGCCGGAGTTGCGGACGCAGAAGCGCTCGCCGACGGTGCCGCGCAGGTGGACGCGGCCGCTGGTGGCGCCGTAGGCGATGACGTTGCCGGCGATCACGTTGCGCTCGGCGGCGTCGTTGATCGTCGCGGCGTCGCGGTGCGGGCGGACCACGATGCGGCCGCCGGACAGGCCCTTGCCGACGTAGTCGTTGGCGTCGCCCTCCAGGCGCAGGGTGATGCCGGGGGCCAGGAAGGCGCCGAAGGAGTTGCCCGCCGAGCCCACGAAGGTCAGGTCGATGGTGCCCTCGGCCAGGCCCTCGCCGCGGTGCACCTTCACCACCTCGTGCGAAAGCATGGTGCCGACGGTGCGGTTGACGTTGCGGATCTCGAACTGCGCGCGCACCGGTTCGCCGTCGCGGATCGCGGGCTGCGCGACCTCGATGAGCCGGTGGTCCAGGGCCTTGTCCAGGCCGTGGTCCTGCTTGCGGGTCTGGTGCAGCGCGGCGCCCTCGGGCAGGTCGGGGACGTGCAGCAGCGGCGCCAGGTCCAGGCCGGAGGCCTTCCAGTGCGCCACGGCCGCGGCGGTGTCGAGCAGTTCGGCGTGGCCGACCGCCTCCTCCAGCGTCCGGAACCCGAGCGCGGCCAGGTGCTCGCGCACCTCCTCGGCCAGGTACTCGAAGAAGGTGACCACGAACTCCGGCCGGCCGCTGAACCGCGCGCGCAGCTCAGGGTTCTGCGTCGCGACGCCCACCGGGCAGGTGTCCAGGTGGCACACGCGCATCATCACGCAGCCGGAGACGACCAGCGGCGCGGTGGCGAAGCCGTACTCCTCGGCGCCGAGCAGCGCCGCGATCACCACGTCGCGGCCGGTCTTGAGCTGGCCGTCGGTCTGCACCACGATGCGGTCGCGCAGGCCGTTGAGCAGCAGCGTCTGCTGGGTCTCGGCCAGGCCGAGCTCCCACGGCGCGCCGGCGTGCTTGAGCGAGGTCAGCGGCGAGGCGCCGGTGCCGCCGTCGTGCCCGGAGATCAGGACCACGTCGGCGTGCGCCTTGGACACCCCGGCCGCCACCGTGCCGACGCCGACCTCGGCGACCAGCTTGACGTGCACGCGCGCGTCGCGGTTGGCGTTCTTCAGGTCGTGGATCAGCTGCGCCAGGTCCTCGATCGAGTAGATGTCGTGGTGCGGCGGCGGGGAGATCAGGCCGACGCCCGGCGTGGAGTGCCGGGTCTTGGCCACCCACGGGTACACCTTGTGGCCGGGCAGCTGGCCGCCCTCGCCGGGCTTGGCGCCCTGGGCCATCTTGATCTGGATGTCCTCGGCCTGGGCCAGGTACTCGGCGGTGACGCCGAACCGGCCGGAGGCGACCTGCTTGATCTTGCTGCGGCGCTCCGGGTCGCGCAGCCGCTCGACGTCCTCGCCGCCCTCGCCGGTGTTGGACTTGGCGCCCAGCTGGTTCATGGCGATCGCGAGCGTCTGATGCGCCTCGTAGGAGATGGAGCCGTAGGACATGGCCCCGGTGGAGAAGCGCTTGACGATCTCGGAGACGGGTTCGACCTCTTCGATCGGGATGGAGCGGCGCTCCCCGTCCTTGATCCTGAACAGCCCGCGCAGCGTCATCAGCCGCTCGGACTGCTCGTCGACGCGCGAGGTGTACTGCTTGAAGATGTCGTACCGCTTCTCGCGCGTGGAGTGCTGGAGCCGGAAGACGGTGTCCGGGTCGAACAGGTGCGGCTCGCCCTCGCGGCGCCACTGGTACTCCCCGCCGATCTCCAGCCGGCGGTGCGCCAGGCGGGAGGTGCCGGACTGCTTGGGGTAGGCGCGGGCGTGCCGGCGCGCGGTCTCCTCGGCCAGGGTCTCCAGGCCGACGCCGCCGAGCTTGCTGGTGGTGCCGACGAAGTACTCGTCGACGACGTCCTGCGCCAGGCCGACGGCCTCGAAGATCTGCGCGCCGCGGTAGGAGGCGACGGTGGAGATGCCCATCTTGGACATCACCTTCAGCACGCCCTTGCCGAGCGCCTTGATCAGGTTCCTGATCGCCTGCTCGGGCTCGATCAGGCCGAGGTGGCCGGAGCCCGCCATCTCCTCGACCGACTCCATCGCCAGGTAGGGGTTGACCACCGCGGCGCCGTAGCCGATGAGCAGCGCGACGTGGTGCACCTCGCGCACGTCGCCGGCCTCGACGACCAGGCCGACGTGGGTGCGGGTCTTCTCGCGGATCAGGTGGTGGTGCACCGAGGAGGTGAGCAGCAGCGAGGGGATCGGGGCGTGCTCGGCGTCGGAGTGGCGGTCGGAGAGCACGATGATGCGCGCGCCGCCGGCGATCGCCTTGGAGACCTCCTCGCGGATCTCCTCCAGCCGGGCCCGCAGCGCCAGGCCGCCGCCGGCGACCCGGTAGAGCCCGGAGATGGTGACCGCGCGCAGGCCGGGCAGGTCGCCGTCGGCGTTGATGTGGATGAGCTTGGCCAGCTCGTCGTTGTCGATGACCGGGAAGGCCACCTCGACCTGGCGGCAGGACGCGGCGGTGGGCTGCAGCAGGTTGGTCTCCGGGCCGATGGTGGTGGCCAGGCTGGTGACCAGCTCCTCCCGGATGGCGTCCAGCGGCGGGTTGGTGACCTGCGCGAAGAGCTGGGAGAAATAGTCGAAGACCAGGCGCGGCTTCTCGGAGAGCACCGCGACCGGGGAGTCCGAGCCCATGGAGCCGATCGGCTCGGCGCCGGCGCGGGCCATCGGGGCCAGCAGGACCCGCAGTTCCTCCTCGGTGTAGCCGAAGGTCTGCTGGCGGCGGGTGACCGAGGCCCGGGTGTGCACGATGTGCTCGCGCTCGGGGAGCTTGTCGAGCTTGATCCGGCCGGCGTGCAGCCATTCGGCGTACGGCTCGGCGGCGGCCAGCGCGGACTTGATCTCCTCGTCCTCGACGATCCGGCCGGCCGCGGTGTCGACCAGGAACATCTTGCCGGGCTGCAGGCGGCCCTTGCGGACCACGGTCGCCGGGTCGATGTCCAGGACGCCGAACTCGCTGGCCAGGACCACCAGGCCGTCGTCGGTGACCCAGTAGCGGGAGGGGCGCAGGCCGTTGCGGTCCAGGACCGCGCCGATCAGGGTGCCGTCGGAGAAGACCATGTCGGCCGGGCCGTCCCAGGGCTCCATGAAGGAGGAGTGGAACTGGTAGAAGGCGCGCCGGGCGGCGTCCATCTCGCCGTGGTTCTCCCACGCCTCGGGGATCATCATCAGCACGGCGTGCGGCAGGCTGCGGCCGGACAGGTGCAGCAGCTCCAGGGCCTCGTCGAAGGAGGCGGAGTCGGAGGCGCCGGGCGTACAGATGGGGAACAGGCGGTCGAGGTCGCCGTGGATCAGGTCGGTGTCCAGGTCGGACTCGCGGGCCCGCATCCAGTTGCGGTTCCCGATGACCGTGTTGATCTCGCCGTTGTGCGCGACGAACCGGTAGGGGTGGGCCAGCGGCCAGGCCGGGAAGGTGTTGGTGCTGAAGCGGGAGTGCACCAGGCCGATGGCGCTGGCGAAGCGCTCGTCGAGCAGGTCCGGGAAGAAGGTCTCCAGCTGCGCGGTGGTGAGCATGCCCTTGTAGACCAGGGTGCGCGAGCTGAGCGAGGGGAAGTACACCTCGGCGTCGCGCTCGGCGCGCTTGCGCAGGGCGAAGGCCAGCCGGTCCAGCTCGACGCCGGCCTGCCCGGCGGTGCCGGTGACGAACAGCTGGCGGAACCGGGGCATGACGGACAGCGCGCCGTTGCCCAACCCTTCAGGGTTGGTGGGCAGGTCGCGCCAGCCGAGGACGGCCAGGTGCTCCTCGGCGGCGATGGCCTCGACGCGGGCCTCGGCCTCCCGCGCGGCATCGTCGTCGGTGGGGAGGAAGGCCACTCCGACGGCGTAGTGCCCGCACGGCGGGAGGTCGAAACGTGCGTTCGGGTTTGCGTGTTCGGCCAGCGCGGCGCGCAGGAACGCGTCCGGAACCTGCACCAGGATGCCGGCGCCGTCGCCGGTCGAGGGCTCGGCCCCGGAGGCTCCGCGGTGCTCCATGTTGACCAGGGCCTGCAGGGCCTGGTCGACGATGGAGTGGCTGGGCACGCCGGTCAGCGTCGCGACGAAGGCGACGCCGCAGGAGTCCTTCTCCGCGCGCGGGTCGTACAGGCCCTGCGCCGGGGGCAGCGCCGAGAACAGCGGGGCGGCGCTGGTGGTGGCCGCGGCGGGCGCGGCGAGTGCGGCAGGCGTGGCGGGCATGCTGGGCTCGGCCACGGCGTGGCTTTCGGGGCGGGAGGATCCGGGGCGACCGGTCGGTATGGCTGGGAATGCCATGAGGGCTGTCCTTCCGTCGTGTCAGTCTGGCACGGCGGGACGTCTTTGGCCCTTGCGCAATCCGATCAGGTGTAAGCAGAGGTTACAACATGGTGGGGCGGGTGGGGAGTGGACTATCTCACAGTGCGGGACGGACGATCCCGAGATGTGTTCCGGATGCTGAGACTGGCTAATTTGATGTCGATCTTGAGCTGGGCCGAGCGCGCGGCAGGGGTCTGACGGCGACGCGTCGGGTTCGAGCGGGGGGCTGACTCCGGGCCGACTCGCCGGGTGCCTCCCGTCGCGGCCGATGCCGCTACAGGGGCGATGACGAGCGGGGACGAGCAGGGACAAGCGGGGACAAGCTGGTGACGAGCTTGCGCGCGGGACGTCGGCGGCTCGCGCGCGATGCTTGTCCTTGTCCCTATTCCCCCGTTGAGCCATCCAACTCCGCGATGGCGGTGTGCAACCACTCACGTTCGGCCCGCGCCGTGGCGCGCGCGATCTGGCCCATGCCGCGCTGGAAGAGGGTCGGGGCGTCCTCGGCCTTGATCGGCCTGCCGTCCTCGGCCTTGATCGGCCTGCCGTCCTCGCCGAAGAAGAAGCCGGCCCCGGGCGCGTCGAGGAAGGCCAGGCGGCGGCGCAGGACGGCGGCCTGCACGGCGGGGTCTTCGAGGCGGTACAGGAAGGCCAGGATCGTGAAGTAGGCCGACCAGGCCGGGGATCCGTGGTGTACGCCGCCGCAGCACCGTGGATCATGGCCGCGTTCACCGCACGCGCCGACGTGGCCGCGGTCGGCGTCGTATTCCTGCGCTGGCTGGCCCTGTACCTGGTGCCGACCTCGGTGGTGATCGGCCTGTCGGGGGTGCTGGCCAGCGGGCGCGGTGGGCGGCGGCTGCTGCCGGTGACCATCGTCGGGACGGTGCTGGCCGTGGTGCTGGCGCACCTGCTCAGCGGGCCGTTCGGCCTGGCCGGGGTGTGGGCCGCGATGGCGAGCAGCGCGGCACTTCAGTGTGCCGCGCTGCTGGTCCTGCTCGGGGGCGCGGTCAGCGCAGGTAGACGGCCATGAAGTCCTTCGTGGAGTTCACGAAGAACTTGTTCGGGCCCTGCAGGAAGTCCTCGTACAGCTTCGAGTTGTCCGGGTTGCCGTCGCGGGCGGGGAAGTACTGGAAGTCGGCCCAGCGCAGGTTGATGTCCAGCTGCATCGCGCGGACCGCGCCGGCGTCCTTCAGCAGGCGGGCCAGGGTCGGCGCGGTCAGCGAGTTGCCGCCGACCCAGACGATGTCGCCGTCCGCCTTCACGCCGACGCCGGAGCGCCACACCGCCGCCGAGCCGTGGTCGGCGCGGCCCCAGGTGGAGCTGTCGTCGATGTAGGAGACGACCTGGCCGTTGTCGACCATCAGCTTCAGGTTCTGGCGGACGCTGAGGATGTTGGTGTTCTTCTGGAAGCTGTAGTCGCGGCCCCACATGCCGACCGCCATGTGGCCGTCCTTGAAGATGACCTCGCTGGCCGCGCCGTCGACCAGCGGGGCGGCGGTGACGCCGTGGTCGTAGTAGCCGCCGTGCGATTCGCTGATCTTGAAGCCGCCGTTGAACAGCGCGATCAGGTTCGGGCGGGCGTTGGCGTCGATCTGGTTCGGGACGTTCGTGATGACCGAGTTCAGCCCGCCCTCGTGCCCGGGGTGCAGCACGTAGCTGGAGTGCTTCTGGTCGATCACCGCGATGTCGGCGATGACGCCGGTGTACGTCGCGTCGGGGCGGATGCGCGCGACCTGGACCACCGGCTGGCCGCTCGGGGTCTGCACCGCGACCTGGAACTCGCCCTCGCCGGACTCCAGCGTCAGTCCGGGCGGCGCCGGCAGGCGCGGCTGCATGGGGATCAGGTCGGGCTGGCTGCTCGGCGCGCCGGGCTTGCTCGGGACGCCGCCGTTCTTCGACGGCTTGGCCGACGGCGCCGCGGCCGTCGGGCCCAGGTCGGTGAACTGCTTGGCGTCCACCGAACCGCCCTTGGACGGCGGGTTCAGGTCGTACTGCCACTGCTCCAGCTGCGCCACCAGGCCGCCCATGCCGTGGTCGCGGCCCCACTCGGCCAGCCGCGCCTGCACGGTGTCGGTGCCCGGCGTGGTCAGGGCTCCGGCCACCGACCAGCTGACGGTGCCGAAGAAGACCAGCACGCTGCCCCACAGCGAGCGCACCACGATCTTGCGGCGACGGCGCTGCGCGGGGTTCAGGCGCGACTTGTGCTTCCACGGCAGGACCCGGACACCGCGTCCGTACAAAGGAGTGTGGCGCTTGCGCCGCGCCGGGAACGGAGCCTCGGCCGACTCGGCCTCGGCCTCGGCGTTCGCGGCGGCCTCGTACTCGGAGGCAGGACTCTCGGCGGACGCCTCGGCGACGGCCCGCGCCGTCTCGTCCGCGACGTCCTGCGGGACCGGGACCGGCACGACGTCGGTCACCGTGGGCCCGGTGGGCTCCTGGGTGATGTGCGTCGCGTCGAGCGGGGCGGTCGCGGCCTGCGGGCGTACCCGCATGTGGTCGTGGTCGCCGACCGAGGCCAGCGAGACGGTCTCGGCCAGCGCGTCGCCCTGCTGCGGCGTCACCGCCGGCAACGACACCGTCTCGTCCAGCGCGATGCCCTTGGCACCGGCTTGGGCACCGGACTTGGCACCGGACTTGGCACCGGACTGGGCATCGGTCTTGGCACCCGTCTCGGCACCGGTCTTGGCACCGCCCTCAGCCGCGCCCGCAGAATCGGTGTCGCCCTCGATCACCCGGTCCCCGTGAACCGCCCCGACGTCGCCGTCGGTCGGCTCGCCGTCCCGCAGGCCTTCCAGCTCCTCGCTCTTCGCGGACACCAGCCGCACCTCTCCTCGCCCTGATCCGGCGCCGCCCGATCCCCGTCAGCGGCCCCGTGTCTGCCCGTACGCTCTACGTCTTCGACGCGAGTGGGGCACGACTGGTTGCCTCGAACCTCAATACCTGATCTCGCGAGTCATCTCCCACCGGCCGACGCCCGCCGAACACCGCTTAGCCCAGATGATGTGATTTATACATCATTGGGACTCAGCCTAGGTGCCCGCCGATCAGCGCGCCGAGTCCGAAGGTCACCACCGCGGCCGCCGCGCCGAACAGCAGCTGCCGCAGGCCGGAGAACCACCAGGAGCGGGAGGACACACGCGAGACTATCGCCCCGCAGGCGAACAGGCCGCCGAAGGCCAGCAGCATCGCCACCCACAGCTGGTTCAGGCCCAGCGCGTACGGCAGCAGCGGCAGCACCGCGCCGATCGCGAACGACCCGAAGCTGGACACCGCGGCCACCACCGGGCTCGGCAGGTCGGTCGGGTCGACCCCGAGCTCCTCCTGCACGTGCACGATCAGCGCCTGGTCCGGGTCCCGGTGGATCTGCCGCGCCGCCTCCAGCGCGAGGTCGGGGTCCAGGCCGCGCTCGGTGAGGAACTCGGCGAGCTCCTTCATCTCCGCGGCCGGCCGCCGGGCCAGCTCCAGCCGCTCCAGCTCGATCTCGGCCTGGGTGACCTCGGTCTGGCTGGCCACCGAGATGAACTCCCCGGCGGCCATCGAGCAGGCGCCGGCGACCAGCCCGGCCAGGCCGGTCAGCACGATGGTCTTGTGCGCCGCGTCGCCGCCGGCCATGCCGGCGATCAGCGAGAAGTTGGACACCAGGCCGTCGGTGACGCCGAAGACGGCCGGCCGCAGCCAGCCGCCGGTGACGTCCCGGTGGTGGTCCTTCGGGATGGAAGGGCCCTGGTAGGCCGGGTGGGAACCGTCGTCCGGGCCGGAGCCGGAGTCGCCGGAGTCGTCGTCAGTGGTCGGATCGGGGACAAGGACGGACGCGTCAGGGTGATTCATCGACTCGATCCTGGCAGGCGTTACGGGTTCGAGGACTCGTTCGCCTTGCCGGTCGGGGTCGACACCACTTCTGGTCCGCCGTCCTGCGCCGGGATCGGCGCGACGTCGGGCGGTTCCTGGTCGTCTGCGGCGGCCGGCTCGGAGTCCGCCACCAGTTTTTCAGGTTCGCCATCCTGTTCGCCAACAAGGGCAGCCTCAGTAAGGGCGCCCTCACCAGCGTCTTCGGCCGCTTCTGAGGTTTCCTCCGGGGCCGCCAGGTAAGGAGTGGTCTCCCGCCCCGGGTACTTCTTGCGCGACCACACGAAGTACACGACCGCGCCGACGAACACGATGATCGCGGTCCAGTCGTTGAGCCGCATGCCCAGGAAGTGGTGCGCGTCGTCGATGCGCAGCGACTCGATCCAGAACCGGCCCACGGTGTACGCCGCGACGTAGATCGCGAACACCCGGCCGTAGCCGAGCTTGAACCGCCGGTCGGCCCACAGGCACAGCACCGCGACGCCGACGCACCAGATCGACTCGTACAGGAACGTCGGGTGGAACGGCCCGCCGGCGACCAGTTCGGCCTTGCCGTCGGGACCGATCACCGCGGCCTGCGTCGTGGTGTCCATGACGTGCACGTTCAGACCCCACGGCAGGCTGGTGTGGCTGCCGTAGAGCTCGTTGTTGAACCAGTTGCCCCACCGCCCCAGCGCCTGCGCCAGCACGATGCCCGGCGCCGCGGCGTCGGCGAACGTGCGAAAGCTCGCGCCGCGCCGCCGGCAGCCGATGTAGGCCCCGACGCCGCCGAGCGCGATGGCGCCCCAGATCCCCAGGCCGCCCTGCCAGACGTAGAGCGCCTTGACCGGGTCGCCGTCCTTGCCGAAGTACGGCGCCGAGGTCGTGATGACGTGGTACAGACGCCCGCCGACCAGGCCGAACGGCACCGCCCAGATGGCGATGTCGACGACCTCCTGCGGCTTGCCCCCGCGGGCCCGCCAGCGCTTGTCGCCGAGCCAGACGGCGAGGAGGATCCCGGCCAGGATGCACATGGCGTACATCCGGATCGGGATCGGGCCCAGGTGGTACTGGGCCTTGGTCGGACTCGGGAGGTCCGCCAGGTACGTGGCGGCCTGGTGCGCGGCGGTGAGGCTCATCGGGGGCGGGCGTCCTCGGGTGGTGGGGGCGGGCGCAGGTCAGACCGCGGCCGGGTCGGACAGCGGTCGGGTCAGGACTTCGACGTGCTCGGGGTGGAGCCGGACGTCGAGCCGGAGGTGGAGGATGACGAGCCGGACGTCGACCCGGTCGAGGACGGCGCCCCGGACGTGGTGCCGGAGGACGACGGTGTCGCCGGCGCCGAGGAGCTGGACGACCCGGACGGCGCGGAGGACGAGGCCCCGGACGACGGCGCCGAGCTGGGCGCGGCCGGGATCGTGGTCTTGGTGCCGGCCTTGCCGCCGTCCTTCTGGAACGCGGCGTCCAGCTGCTGCTGGAAGTACTGCAGCACCGCGGCCGCGGTCTGCTGCGTGAAGGAGAGCTGCTGGCCGTCGACGAAGATCGTCGGGGTGCCCGGCAGGCCGATCTTGTTGAAGTTGTCGGCGTTGTTCTGCACCCAGCCGTTGTGCGTGCCGCTGGTGACGCAGGTCTGGAAGGTGGTGCTGGACTTCAGCGCCGGGATCTGGCCGGCGATCGCCAAAATCGGGGTCTTGGAGGACCAGGGGTCGGTCGTCTCGCTCGGCTGGTTCGCGTAGAGCAGGTCGTGCAGCGGCATGAACTGGCCCTCGTCCTGCGCGCAGGCGGCGGCGTTCGCGCCGTTCAGCGAGCCGGAGCCGTTGTCCTTGCTGTCGATGACCCGCGCCGGGTGGTAGGTGACCTGGAGCTTGCCGGCCTCGACGTACTGCCGGTACATCGGCTCGACGGCCTGCTCGACCTGCTTGCAGATCGGGCAGCGGAAGTCCTCGAACACGGTCATCTTCACCGGGGCGTCGGCCGAGCCGATGTGGATGCCGGTGGCCTTGTCGGACTTGGCCTGCGGGTCGACGACCGCGGCGACCGGAGCGACATAGGGCGAGCTGTTGTGCTTGGCCGCGGAGACCCCGATGCCGACGGCCGCCGCCACACCCACGACGAGGACGACGACACCGCCGATGGTCAACTGCTTGCGGCGCCGCTCAGCCCGCTGGCGGGCGATCTTCTCCGCCAACACCCGCTCGCGAGCGTTCTGCTTCCCTACCCGGTTCGCCTGGCTCATCGTCGTTAACAGTCCCTGTCCGATGCCGTCTGGTATGGGCACGCACCGTTCCATCCCCGGGGCGCGCGCACCGCATCCTATGCGGTGACGACGTGGAAACGCACCGGAGGGGGCTCGGGTTGCGCCAAATCCTTCAGGAACTTTTAGGCCGTCGTCCCCCGGTGTCGACGCGACACCGGGGGACGGCGGCCGGAGTAACCGGGCGGACACGCAGCCGGATCAGCCCTGCTTCGCGACGGCGGCGTCCAGCGCGGCCTTGTAGTCGGCGGTCTGCTGGGTGCCGGGCACGGCGTTCGGGTCCTTGAGCGTGAACGGGGTTCCGTCGATGTAGATGTCCGGTGTCCCGACGCTGCCGCCGAGCTTCTTGCTCAGCCAGTTGTAGTTGTCCTTGATCCACTGCGCGTACTTGCCGCTGCGCGCGCACTGGTCGAACGTCGCGCTGCGCAGGTTCGGGACCTGGCTGGCGAGGTTGAGCATGGTGTCGACGGAGCCGTAGGCGTCGTTGGTCTCGTTCGGCTGGTTCGTGTAGATCAGGTCGTGGAAGGCGATGAACTCGGCCTGCCCGACGTCCGCGGCGCAGGCCAGCGTCGACCCGCCGACCAGCGACCCCTGGCCGCCGCCGTTGCGGTCGATGAGGTCGACGAGCCGGTAGTGGACCTGGATCTTGCCGGCGTCGGCGTACTCCTTGTTCGTGGCACCGAAGAAGGACTCGGCCTCCTTGCAGAAGGGGCAGCGGACGTCCTCGTCCACCTCGACCGTGACCTTGGCCCCGGCCTTGCCGTAGACGATGGCGCCGGGATCAGAAGCGCTCCCCGGGCTCGGCACCACCCCGGAAGGCGCCGCGAACGGCTGACCGGCACCGTAGGCATTGCGCGCGTTCTTGTTGCTGTTCGACTGGTTGTGCTGCACCAGCACACCGATCAGCACGGCGAGCGCGACGATCGCCACCACCACACCGCCGACGATGAGCTGCTTGCGCCGCCGATCGGCTGCGGCCTGCTGGCGGCGCGCCTCAGCGGCCCGCTCCCGTCCGGTGCGTCGCGGACCGCTGCCGCCAGAGCTCGTCATGACCCCATGGTGCAGGGGTCATGATCAAGCAACAATCGGACAGGTCAGATCGGGTCACCCAGCAGCGCGCGCTCCAGCGAGAACTTGGACGCCGGCTTCCAGATCAACCACGCCGCCGGGACCATGTAGAGCAGGTCACGCAGCACGTCCAGGGTGTAGCGCGTGTGCCCCTTGGGCACCAGCCCGCCACTACCGCCGCAGCCACAGCTGATCGCGATGCCACGCGCACCCAGCGAGATGATCCCGCCGATGTAGACCAGCAGCAGCAGCGCGGAGAAGATCGCCACCAACCGTGTACCCAACCCCAGGATCAACAGCAGCCCGAGCGCCATCTCGAAGTACGGCTGCGCATACCCGAACGGCGTGACCAGCGACTCCGGCAGAATCTTGAAGTCCCGCACACTCTGCGCATTACTCTCGGGCGACCCCAGCTTGCCAAGGCTGTAGTTGAGCCACATCGCCGCCAACAACAGGCGCATGACCAGGCTGATCCACTGCTGGTTGCTGTCCACGAACCCGCGGATGCCACCGGACCCGGGCGCACCCTTGTCCTGAGCGGCGGCCTTGGAAGCCATCGAAGTCATAACCTTCTGTCCTCGGACGGTGACGGTGCACACGCACCGCAAGTCTGGGCGGGCTTCACAAGCTACAGGCACTCCCGACCCCCGCGGGAGTGCCGCTCACTCCACCGGGGGAACTTCCTAGCGGTTTCTCAGCTACTACGGGTGAACGGCGAGGCCGGCGGCCGACGGCGGGGACGGGCACCGGCCGTGCCGGACCGAGCTGCGCGCGGAGCGGTGGCGCCTGGCGATGCCGACTGGCAGCAGCGGAGCGGCGAGCCGCCCGGTGCGGCCAGGCTGCCGGTGCCGATCGGATCCGGTGCCCGGCGGCTGCGGGCGGTGACGGGCCAGACCGGCCGGCCACATGGTGAGGGGGTCCGAAGGACCATGCGGGGTGTTGGTTCTGGGTCCCTCGCCGCGTCAGCGGGCGCAGCCAACCTGCCCGGTTTGGCGGTGTCAAGCCGAACGGAGACCGACCACAGCAGCAGCGATGCGGCTTGATTCCGCCAAACCGGGCTGGTTCCGTTTACGGCGATGACGCGGCGAGGGACCCAGAACCTCGGCGACCACAAGCAGCACCGCCAGCAGACAGCGCAGCGCAGGCAACAGCGGATGCAAAGCCGAACAGTCGCGGACCGCCGCCAAACCACCCGACGCGCGGGTCGCCCCCTCGTCGAGGAGGCCCGCCAGAGGCCTCAACGCACCCACCAAACGCGGCCGCCAGCCGCCGGACCAAACGCATGCGCAGTGACTCGGACCGGCGCGCGGTCGTGTTCGCGAAAACCGCCACCCGCCAACGCACCATGCACAGACCTGGACCAGTGCGCGGTCGTGGACGCGAAAACCGCCACCCGCCAACGCACCATGCACAGACCTGGACCAGTGCGCGGTCGTGGACGCGAAAACCGGCGGCCGCCAGCGCAACCCGCTGCGCTCAACCGAACTGCGTCCCCCGCGAGGCCATCCAACCATTAGCGAAGCCGTTAAAAATCGCCTGTAAAACCCCAGACCAACCGCCACTCGCCCCCGAAACAGAAACAGAAACAGATCATGCAGCTGAGCCGAAGCCCAGCCGCATGACCGGCTATGTACCAAGCAGCCTACGAGGCCTAAGCAGCCACCCAAG
>NZ_JAACYW010000125.1 GCF_015356825.1 Catenulispora rubra
CCGGTGAGGCGCGCACCACCGCCCAACCCAGCGCGTCGACCCTGGCCAGAGTGGGGGGCATGCGCGATGAACCCGATCCCCGCAGCGCCGTGAACGCAGACGCCGGGCCGGACCGCAGCTGGGTGGCCGAGCAGCTCGCGGCAGCGCGTGCTCGTCAAGAGCCGGAGGGCGAGCCGGAGGTCCCACCACTCGGCGAAGCGTTGCGCGAGCTGGCCGCCGACTGGGGCGACACGCTTCTCGTCGCCTGGAACGGCCCCTACGGCCGCGACCTGCGCCTGGCCGCGCGCGCCGGCGCCCACGCAGCGCTGGCCGCCATCGCCACCTGGCTCGCCGCCGTCACCCTCTGCGTGGCCGTCTGGCTGGTCTCGGCGCCGAACACCGCGGGCATCACCGGTCCGCTGCGGGTCGGCGGCCAGCTCTGGCTGCTCGGCCACCACGCGGCGCTCGATGTGCCGGCCGGCCGGGTGGCGCTGGCTCCCCTCGGCTTCACCGCGCTGGTGGTGTTCGGGCTCTGGCACACGGCCGTCGCGCCGGTCGCCCGGCCCGTGCACCTCGCCTACACCGCGTTCGGCGCCGCGACCGGCTACTGCCTGGTCGCCGCGCTCGTCGCCGCCGGGGCCGCGACCAGCGACGTGCATCCGGACACCGCGCAGGCCGTGCTCTTCGCGGTCCTGTTCGGCGCGTTGGTCCCGACGGCCGCGCGCTGGCGCCGGATCGCCGGGTTCTGCGACGCCCCGCGCTGGGTGTCCACAGCGGTCCGCGCAGCCGCGACCGCGGGCGCTGTGCTCATCGGCGGCGGCGCGCTGGCCCTGGCCGGGACGCTGATCGCGCACCTCCCCGAACCCGGCTGGCCCCGCGGCATCGCCGACGCCGTCGGCATGCTCCTGCTCAGCCTCGCGCTCCTGCCGAACGCCGTCGCCTGGTCGGCCTCGTTCGTCCTCGGCCCCGGCTTCGCGGTCGGCACCGGCACCGGTGTCAGTGTCCTGAGTGCGAAGGTCGGCGCGCTGCCGGTGTTCCCGCTGCTCGGCGCGCTGCCCCGGAACGGCAGCCGCATCTTCCCCTACGACCTGGCGTTCCTCGCGCTGCCGGTGACGGCCGGGGTGGCGCTGGCGCTGGTCGTGATGCGCGCCGGGCATCCCGCGCTCGGCGACCGGGTCCGGGCCCTGAGCGCGGCGGCCGTCACCGTCGCGCTGCTCGCCGGGCTGGCCGCGACGCTCTCCGGCGGCCCGGTGGCTGGCGGCCGCATGGCCACGCTGGGCCCCTCCGGCTGGCGCACGGCGGCGGCCACCCTCCTCCTCCTGGGGGTGACCGCCGCCGCGGTGGTGCTGGCGCCGCCGTTACTGCTGGCCGTACGGGGGCTGCCCGGACCCGTAGGGCGGCTGCTGCCCCGGCTGCGGGTACGGCGGCTGCTGGACGCCGTAGCCGTACTCCGGCCCCGGCGCCGGGCGGAAGTAGGGCCCGGACTCGCCCCGCCAGACGAATATGATCGCCAGCAGGCCGACCAGCAGGGTGGCGACCGAGCTGATCTTGTCGATGGCCGGGATCCAGCTGTTGGCCAGGTTGCTGATGCTGCCCAGGACGCCGATGCCGAAGAAGACGGTGGAGACGATGCGGGCGTAGTTGTGCCCGCCGCGGGTGGCCAGGGCCATCTAGAGCCAGAGCCCGGCGCCGATGAGGCCGCCGACGACGGCGCTGCCGATGAAGACGCCCTTGTCGCTGTTGATGGTGGTGTCGGAGTACCCGAGCGACCGCAGGTGGTCGTTGACGGCGTTGATCTGGGTGAGTCCGATGACCATGTTGATCAGGCCGATGCCCAGGCCGACGAACATCAGGTTGACGGCGGTCCGGACTGAGTTCGGCATCGGAGGCTTCACCGGTGCCGGCGCGGCGTAGCCGTACGCGCCGCCGGGGTACGACGGGTACGCCGGATAAGACGGCGGGGGAGTCGCAGAACCGCCCTGCTGCGGGGCGTTCGGGTTCTGCCAGGGATCCTGGGACACGACGAGAGGCCTTTGCTGTCTGTGTGGAGTGCGTCGGACATCCACACAGTAGGGCTCGGTCAGAAGCGCGGAAACCCTATATAGGGTCGCCGCAACCTCCCCGTGATCTGCGGTGATCAGCAGGAGTTTATGTACAGGGGTTGACTCGGCGAGGGCTCAGCGCGACGTCGACATCCCGGTGCTGTTCTCCAGCTGAGTCAGGCACACCTTCTCGGCGACCTGGGTGTTCGCACCCTCCATACACTTGGCGTAGTCCTTGAACGGCGTCCACCACACGATCGAGGCCACCAGCAGCAGCCCGGCCAGCACGCCGGACACCGAGGCGGAGACCATGCTGGCCGTGGCCTCTGAGGCGCGCTGGTGCTTCAGCGCCGCGGTCCGCTGCGCCGAGATCGACAGCACGAACGCCGCCACCGCGAACGCCAGCCCCGCCGCCGAGCCGACCATCCACGCCGGGAACGTCGCCAGGCCCTGGTAGATCGCCAGCATCGTGCACGCCGTCGATCCCAGCGAGAGCCCCAGCGCCCAGCGGGTCTTCAGGTCCCGCTGCGGACGCTGCGGAGCCGGAGTCTCGCGCTGGTCGCGGTAGCGCCGGTCCGGATCCTCGCGCGGGTCCGGACGCCGGTCCACCGGGCCGTACCGGTTCGGGTCGCCCCACGGGGCGTGCGGCTGCTCCGGCTCGCGCGGACGCTCCGTGCCCCAGGGCTGCACCGGTCCCGGACGCACCTGGCCGTACGGCTGTTGGGGCGGCGCGCCCCACGGGGCCGGCGGGACGGGCTGCTGGTCGTGCGCGTCTTCCGGCGGCGGCGCGAACGGGTTGTCCTCGACCGGAGCCGGAGCCGGAGCCGCAGCCGGAGCGGGAGTCTGGACGGGAGTCTGGGTCTGAGCGGGGGCCCTGGTCTGAACGGGAGCCGCCGCCACCGCATCCGACCCGGACGCCCCACCCTGCTCATCCGGCTCAGCAGCCCCGACGCCACCTGCGCCGAGCCCGCTGTCCGTCGGCGTGGGCCGCTGCTCGGCATCGGTCACGGAAGTCCTCCGGGTTATCGTGGACATGATCGGTTCATCGCTGGTCGGCTGGCGGGCTACGCCCCGTCCGCCCACTATCGTTGCCTATGGCGACCCCGCCCGTCCAAGTGGGATGGGTCCGACCGGCAGACAACAGCAAACACCTATGAGGAGGCCGCGGTCGTGGTCCACCCCGAAGGAACGAAGAGCCCACCAGCTCTCGTGCACCACCGCCCGGGCGCCCCGGCGAGGATCGTGGTCCTCGTCTCCGGCTCGGGCACGAATCTGCAGGCGTTGATCGACGCAGAGAATGCCGAGAAAGCCCAGCATGCTGAGAAAGCGCAGCAGGCCGAGACAGTCCGGCAGGCCCAGCAAGCCGACCCCGCGTTCGGCGCCACCATCGTGGCCGTCGGCGCCGACCGCACCGGCATCCAGGGCCTGGAGCGCGCCGAACAGGCCGGCATCCCGACCTTCGCGCTCCGCGTCAAGGACTTCGCCACCCGCGAGGACTGGGACCGCGCGCTGCGCGACAAGGTCGCCGAGTACGAGCCGGACCTGGTGGTCTCGGCCGGCTTCATGAAGCTGCTCGGCCCGGACTTCCTGGCCGCCTTCGACGGCCGCGTCATCAACACCCACCCCGCGCTCTCGCCGAGCTTCCCCGGCATGCACGGCCCCGCCGACGCGCTGGCCTACGGCGTGAAGGTCACCGGCTGCACCGTCTTCTTCGTCGCCGGCGGCGTGGACGACGGCCCGGTGATCGCGCAGGCCGCCGTCCCGGTCGAGGCCGACGACGACGTGGCGAGCCTGCACGAGCGCATCAAGACGGCGGAACGGGCGCTGCTCGTCGACGTCGTGGGCCGGCTGGCCCGCCAAGGCTGGACCATCGACAACCGAAAGGTCACTTTCCAGTGAGCAACTCTGCTGTGCCCCCCGGCGGTGACATCCGCCCGATCAAGCGCGCGCTGGTCAGCGTGTACGACAAGACCGGGCTTGAGGAGCTGGCGCGCGGCCTGCACGCGGCCGGGGTCGCCCTGGTCTCCACCGGCGGCTCGGCGAAGCTGATCCGCGACCTGGGAATCCCGGTCACCGAGGTGGCCGAGCTCACCGGCTTCCCGGAGTGCCTGGACGGCCGGGTCAAGACCCTGCACCCGAAGGTGCACGCCGGCATCCTGGCCGACCTGCGGCTGGACGACCACCGCAAGCAGCTCGCCGAGCTCGGCGTCGAGCCCTTCGACCTGGTCGTGGTGAACCTCTACCCGTTCACCCAGACCGTCGGCTCCGGCGCCGCCCCCGACGAGTGCGTCGAGCAGATCGACATCGGCGGCCCCTCGATGGTCCGGGCCGCGGCCAAGAACCACCCGAGCGTGGCCGTCGTGGTCAACCCGGCCCACTACGACGCGGTGCTGACCGCGGTCACCGGCGGCGGCTTCACCTTCGCCCAGCGCAAGCGTCTGGCCGCCGAGGCCTTCGCGCACACCGCCGAGTACGACACCGCGGTCGCCAGCTGGTTCGCCTCGGCCTACGCGCCCGACGGCGAGTCCCGCTTCCCCGACTTCCTGGCCAGCACCTACGAGCGCAAGGCGGTCCTGCGCTACGGCGAGAACCCGCACCAGGGCGCCGCGCTCTACGTCAGCGAAGGCGAGCAGGACACCCTGGCCACCGCCGAGCAGCTGCACGGCAAGGAGATGTCCTACAACAACTACGTGGACACCGACGCGGCCATCCGCTCGGCCCACGACTTCGAAGAAGCCTGCGTCGCCATCATCAAGCACGCCAACCCCTGCGGCATCGCGGTCAGCGCGGCCGGCGACATCGCCGAGGCGCACCGGCTGGCCAACGAGTGCGACCCGGTCTCGGCCTTCGGCGGCATCATCGCCGCCAACCGCACCGTCACCAACGCGATGGCGCTCCAGGTCAACGAGGTCTTCACCGAGGTCATCTGCGCCCCGGACTACGAGCCGGAGGCGCTGGAGACGCTGAAGACCAAGAAGAACATCCGGATCCTGAAGACCGGCAGCCGCAACCGCCGCCGGCTGGAGTTCCGCCAGATCTGCGGCGGCCTGCTGCTCCAGGACGGCGACCTGTACCAGGCCGAGGGCGACGACCCGGCGACCTGGACGCTGGCCAGCGGCGCGCCGGCCGACGAGCAGACCTTCGCCGACCTGGTCTTCGCCTGGCGCGCGATCCGCTCGGTGAAGTCCAACGCGATCCTGCTGGCCTCCGGCGGCGCCTCCGTCGGCGTCGGCATGGGCCAGGTCAACCGGGTCGACTCGGCCAAGCTGGCGGTCCAGCGGGCCGGTGACAAGGCGCCCGGCTCGGTCGCGGCCTCCGACGCCTACTTCCCGTTCCCCGACGGCTTCGAGGTCCTGGCCGAGGCCGGGGTCAAGGCCGTGGTGCAGCCCGGCGGCTCGGTCCGCGACGAGCTGGTGATCGAGGCGGCGCGCAAGGCCGGCGTCACCATGTACATGACCGGCACCCGGCACTTCACCCACTAAAGGAGGCGTGAACCATGACGGCACAGATTCTGGACGGCAAGGCCACCGCCGCCACCATCAAGAGCGAGCTCTCGGTGCGCGTCGAGGCGCTCAAGGCCCGGGACATCGTGCCCGGCCTGGCCACGCTGCTGGTCGGCGACGACCCGGCGTCGGCGTCCTACGTGCGCAGCAAGCACCGCGACTGCGCGCAGGTGGGCATCGCCTCGATCCAGCGCCAGCTGCCCGCGACCGCGTCCCAGGCGCAGGTCGCCGAGGCCGTGGCCGAGCTGAACGAGGACCCGGCCTGCACCGGCTACATCGTCCAGCTGCCGCTGCCCAAGGGCATCGACGAGAACGCCATCCTGGAGCTCGTCGACCCGGACAAGGACGCCGACGGCCTGCACCCGACCAACCTCGGCCGGCTCGTGCTCGGCGCCCCGGCGCCGCTGCCGTGCACCCCGCTGGGCATCGTCGAGCTGCTGCGGCGGCACGATGTGGCGATCGCCGGGGCCGAGGTGGTGATCGTCGGCCGCGGTATCACCGTGGGCCGGCCGCTGGGCCTGCTGCTGACCCGGCGCAGCGAGAACGCGACGGTGACGCTGTGCCACACCGGCACCCGCGACCTGGCCTTCCACACGCTGAAGGCGGACATCGTGGTGGCCGCCGCCGGCGTGCCGAACCTGATCACCGCCGACCTGGTGAAGCCGGGCGCGGCGGTGCTGGACGTCGGCGTGTCGCGCGGCGAGGGCGGGCTGGCCGGCGACGTCGCGGACGACGTGCGCGACGTGGCGGGCTGGGTGTCGCCGAACCCCGGCGGCGTCGGGCCGATGACCCGCGCGATGCTGCTGAACAACGTGGTGGAGATCGCGGAGCGGCAGCTCTGAGGTAGCTCTCACGCAGCTCTGACGCGTCGCTATTGACGGTTGATCAGATCACCCCTACAAGGGGGGACATGTCCGGTGACCATCGGGACCTGTCCCCCCTTGATGATTTCCCGTTCCATCAGACCTCGGAGTCGCTGGCGCACGTCGCCACCTCCGACCGGAACTTCTACGACCGCTACTACTTCAACCTCCACCGCCGCACCGACGACCTGTTCATGGCGCTGGGAGTGGGCCAGTACCCGAACCTCGGGGTGACCGACGCCTTCGCCGCGGTCGTCCACAAAGGGGTCCATCGCGTCGTCCGGGCCTCGCGCGAGCTGGGGGCCGACCGCGGCGACCTGTCCGTGGGCCCGTTCCGCATCGAGGTGCTGGAGCCGCTGAACCGGCTGCGGGTGGTGCTGGAGCCGGGGGAGTACGAGCTCTCCTTCGACCTGCTCTGGACCGGTGCGATCCCGGCGACCCGGGAGCCGCGGCAGTTCGTGCGGCGCAACGGCCGGGTGTGGATGGACTCGGTGCGGCTGGCCCAGACCGGTTTCTGGGAGGGGACGCTGCGCATCGGCGAGGACGAACTCGCCGTCACCCCCGACACCTGGTGGGGCTCGCGCGACCGGTCCTGGGGCATCCGGCCGGTCGGCGAGGCCGAGCCCGCCGGGATCCAGGGCAAAGGCGGGGTGCCGCCGACGTTCCACTGGGTCTACGCGCCGATGCAGTTCGACGACTTCTCGATCCTGGTGATCGCGCAGGAGGACGAGGACGGCGGCCGGGTTCTGGAGGAGGCGGTGAAGGTCTTCAACGACGGTCGTCCAGCCGAGGCGCTGGGCCGTCCCGAGCTGGAGCTGCACTACACCTCCGGCACCCGCGACGTGCAGACCGCGACGGTGAGCTTCGCAGGCCGCGCCGAGCGGGTCCGGGTGACCCAGCTGATCCCGCTGCACATGGCGGTCGGCAGCGGCTACGGCCTGGACGCCGACTGGCGGCACGGGATGTATCAGGGTCCGGAGCTGGTGGTGCAGCAGGTGCGGATGCCGGCCGAGGAGGCGGCGGCGAAGTCCGGGATGTTCGGCATCACCGAGCGGCTCTCGCGCTTCGAGTACGACGGGCCCGAGGGCGTGCGCACCGGGTTCGGCCTGTTCGAGACGCTGTTCATCGGCGCGCACCGGCCCAGCGGGTTCGCCGACTGGCTGGCCGTGGCGCCGTAGCGCGCTCGTTGGCGCGGCGTGGATATCTACAACTCCGCTGAGTTGATATCCTTGGGATGGTCTAGTGAATATCCTGGAGGAGCCGTGGCCAAGACCAGCGTCGAGATCGATCTGGAGAAGCTCAACCGTACGCGGGAGATCCTCGGGACCGATTCGATCCGCGAGACGATCGATGCGGCGTTTCGTGAGGTGATAAGGGTCGCGGCCGTTCGGGACCTGGTGACGCTCGCCGACGAGGGCGCCTTCCAGGCGCTCCTCGAACCCGGAGCCGAGGAGCGGCTGTGGGGGTGACCGGGTATCTGGCGGACAAGAGTGCTTTGGCCCGTCTGCACATTCCGTCCGTCGCCGATGCGATCGTGCCGCTCATGGAGCGCGGGCTCGTCTCGATCTGCGGCGTGACCGAGCTCGAACTTCTGTTCTCGGCGCGCAACATCCAGGAGCGCAGCCGTATGAAGCAGCAGATCGAGGACTCGCTGGTCCGGGCGCAGGAGCCTGATGACCTTTGGGCTCAGGCCTCGGAGGTCCAGGAGGCGTTGACCGAGAAGGGGCAGCACCGAGCCGCGTCGATCCCGGATCTCGTCGTCGCCGTCACGGCCCGGGCCTCCCGCCTGACGGTCCTGCACTATGACAACGACTTCGATACGATCGCGGCGTTCACCGAGCAGCCGACGCGCTGGGTGGTCCCGGCCGGAACCGTGTGACGGCGTCGGCCGGTCGGCTGCGGCGCGGTGGCTGACACCGCCGTGGCGCCGTAGCGCGCTCGTTACAGATAGCGGACGTGGAGGTCATCCGGCGCAAGTAGAGTTGCGCCATGCCCGCGAACAACCGTCCCTCCGGGGTCTCCTTCGGCCGCCAGGTCGTCGCCGAGTGGCCGATCCTGACGGTGCTGGCCGGCTTCGGCTTCGGCATGACGGTGATAGTGCACAACGAGGTCTTCCAGGGCGCCGCGGTGATGGGGATGTCATTGCTGCTGGCCGCCGGGCTGCGGCTGTTCCTGCCCACCCGGGTGGCCGGCACGCTGGCCGTCCGCCGCCGCGCGATCGACGTCGGCACCTACACGGTCGTCGGCACCACGCTGGTGGTGCTGGGGCTGCTGGTGCAGGGGATCTTCTCGAACTGAGCTCCGGTGTCGTCTGCGTCACCATCGGTCATCGCGGGTCCGGCACCGCTTGGCGATCCGCGGGCACGGCCATGTATCTTGAGGTCGAGATAATTCTTCCCGATCCGTAAGGACGATCCGCCATGGCCTACTCCGGTCCCAAGATCAAGGTCGCGAACCCCGTCGTCGAGCTCGACGGCGACGAGATGACCCGGATCATCTGGCAGTTCATCAAGGACTCGCTGATCCTGCCCTACCTCGACGTCGACCTGAAGTACTTCGACCTGGGCATCGAGCACCGCGACGCCACGGACGACCAGGTCACCGTGGACGCCGCGAACGCGATCAAGCAGTACGGCGTGGGCGTCAAGTGCGCCACCATCACTCCGGACGAGGCGCGGGTCGAGGAGTTCGGCCTGAAGAAGATGTGGAAGTCGCCGAACGGCACCATCCGCAACATCCTCGACGGCGTGATCTTCCGCGAGCCGATCGTCATCAGCAACATCCCGCGCCTGGTCCCGGGCTGGACCAAGCCGATCGTCGTGGGCCGCCACGCCTTCGGCGACCAGTACCGCGCCACCGACCTGAAGGTCCCGGGCGAGGGCACCCTGACCCTGACCTTCACCCCGAAGGACGGCGGCGAGCCGATCGAGCTCAACGTCTTCGACTTCCCGGGCCCCGGTGTCGCGCTGGCCATGTACAACCTGGACGAGTCGATCCGCGGCTTCGCCCGCGCCTCGATGCGCTACGGCCTCAACCGCGGCTACCCGGTGTACCTCTCCACGAAGAACACGATCCTCAAGGGCTACGACGGCCGCTTCAAGGACATCTTCCAGGAGGTCTTCGACGCCGAGTTCAAGACCGAGTTCGACAAGGCGGGCCTGACCTACGAGCACCGCCTGATCGACGACATGGTGGCCTCCGCGCTGAAGTGGGAGGGCGGCTACGTCTGGGCGTGCAAGAACTACGACGGCGACGTCCAGTCCGACACCGTCGCGCAGGGCTTCGGCTCGCTGGGCCTGATGACCTCGGTCCTGATGGCCCCCGACGGCAAGACCGTCGAGGCCGAGGCGGCGCACGGCACCGTCACCCGCCACTACCGCCAGCACCAGCAGGGCAAGCCCACCTCCACCAACCCGATCGCCTCGATCTACGCGTGGACCCAGGGCCTGGCCTACCGGGGCAAGTTCGACAACACCCCCGAGGTCGTGAAGTTCGCCGAGACCCTCGAGCGCGTCTGCGTCGAGACGGTCGAGGAAGGCAAGATGACCAAGGACCTGGCGCTGCTGATCTCGCCGGACCAGCCGTACCTGACCACGCAGGAGTTCCTCGCCGCGATCGACGAGAACCTGCAGAAGGCGATGGCCTCGGCGTAATCGCCGGTCCTCACCGCACGGGAGAGGTGCGCGACCGGATGGTCGCGCACCTCATGGTTTTCACGTTGGTTTCCACGGCTTCGCGGAAGCCGCGCCTCAGCTCGCGGGCGTGTACGTCACGATCACCGCGCCGTTGTTCCCGAACCCCGGCGCCGCCAGCACCGGCCCGGGCCCCGCGCCGAACACCGCGCTCGGCGGCTGTGAGCCGCCGCCGGTGCCGCCGTTCCCGCCGTTCGCGGCGGTGCCGCCCTCGCCGTCGCCGAGGGCGGACAGCGTGCCGCCGCCGTCGCCGCCGAACACCGTGAAGATGCCGTCGTTGGAGGCGCCCCGGCCGCCGCTGTCGCCGGCGACGCTCTGCACCGCGGCGATCTGCCTGCCGTCCTGCTTGCAGACGCCGCCCGCGCCGCCGATGCCGGGGTCCCCGCCGTAGCCGCCCTCGTGCTGGTCCAGCTGTCCGGCGCCGCCTCCGCCGCCGCCGAAGGCGTAGGCCAGGGTGCCGCCGGAGCTGAAGCTGCTGGCGCCGCCGCCCCCGCCTCCGCCGCCGCCCGGGGTCTGGTTGGTGGTGCCCGGGCCGCCGGCGCCGCCGGATCCGTGGACCACGCCGCCGCCCTGGCCGCCGACCCCGCTGGAGATCCGGTCCGGCGCGGACGCCCCGGTTCCGCCGCCTCCGCCTCCGCCGCCCTTCGGGCCGCCGGGGCTGCCGGCCGCGGCGGTCGGGGACCGGTCGGCGCCCGGCGCGCCGCCGTCCGCCCCGGCGCCGGCGGTCGGGGCGGAGTCGGGGTCGCCCTGGCTTCCCCCGCTGCCGCCGGCGCCGCCGACCACGATGTCGTACCTGGTGCCGGGCGTCACGGTGAACCGGCAGGTCACCAGCCCGCCCTCGCCGCCGCCTCCGCCGCCCCAGGCCTGCAGGCCCGGCGCGGTGCTGTCCCCGCCGCCGCCTCCGCCGCCGCCGGACACGGTCACCTCGATCTGGGTGACCCCGGCGGGCACGGTGAACACGCCGTTCTCGGTGAACAAGTCGGTATGCGGCCCGGACGCCGCGCGGGCCGCGGCCGCGGGCAGCAGGACGAGTCCGGCCAGGGCCGCCACGGCGACGGCCGCGACCCCCCGGCGGGTGTGACGGCGGGGCGTGAACCGCTCCACTGACGTGCCTCCCGATCCCTGAGTTCTGATGTCGGACGTCACGATACGGCAGAATATACGGAGATTGATGTACATTTCGCCATGAAAGTGACAATTGGGTCGGATGGCCCCATGCCCCGAGTGGACCGGTGCTCCTATGCGTGTTCGAACAAAGGCCATGGCCGGCCTGGCGACCTTCGCCACCGCGGCCGCGATCGCGGCGGTCTGGGGGCCGCCGGCGTTCGCGGACAGCCCCGCGGTGGCGCCGTCGGTGCTCGCGATCATCGCGCATCCGGACGACGACCTGCTGTTCTTCGAACCGGACATGAAGGAGGACTACAACCTCCCCAGCACGAGCCTGTACGTGACCGGCGGCGACGCCACCAACCACGCCGGTCCGAACAAGGAGTTCCCCAGCACCTGCGCCTATTCGGAGAGCAGGTTCAACGGTCTGCGGGCCGCGCACTCGCGCGGGGTCCAGAACCCCACGTGGACCAGGAACGCCGTCACGGTCGACGGCCACGTCATCGAGGAGGACACCCTCGACCAGCGGCCCTCCACCAAGCTCGTGTTCCTGCGCCTGCACGAGGCCGGTGACGGGAACTACAAGTCCGGCGAGAACGGCTTCCAGAACATCTACGACCTCTTCTCCTTCCCCAAGGAGGGTCTGCGGGAGATGTCGGAGGGCAGCGACCCGCGGGACGGCAGCGACTGCGACGGCCGGTGGGCGCACCAGTACTACACCCACGACGACATGTTCCAGACTCTCGCCGCCCTGATGGCCCGCTACCAGGCCAGCACGGTTCTGTCCCTGGACCCCAACGTCGGCTACAACTTCGAGCGGAACATCGACCACATCGGCGTGACCCGGTTCGTCGGCGCGGCGTCCCAGAGCTGGCACGGACCCGGCGGCCGGGGCCACCTCCTGCTGCGCGACTACCGGGACTACACGGTCAACGTCGACCCGGCGGATCTGGACCCCGGTACGGCCGGCGACAAGCAGCAGGAGTTCCTCGCCTACGTCGGACCCAACCGCAATCCGAACGGGGGCCGCTACAGCGGCAAGAACGACCCGGAGCCCGACCCCTACAACGCCTTCTACTCGGGGTTCACCCACCGCGAGTACCCGCGCTGGACCAACGGCGTGAACTGGGCGGCCCTGGACTCCGCCGGGCGGCTGAACGCGGTGGCGATGCTGGACAACAAGGTGCAGGTCTGGCGGGAGAACAGCTCGGGCGGCGCCTGGACCGGTCCGACGACGGTGCCCGGCAGCTCCCCGCTGGCCCCGGCGCTGACGCTGCTCAAGGACGGGTCCGGCACCCTGCACATCGTCGGCGTCCGGCTGTCGGACGAGCAGATCGTCACCACCGCCCAGACCTCCTCGGGCGGCTGGGGACCGTGGATGTCGCTGGGGAACCCCAACCCCGATCCGGCGCAGGAGGCGTTGACCGGCAACCCGGCCGTGGTGGCCGAGCGCGACGGCCGGCTGACCGTGTTCGTCCGGAACTGGGGCAGCGGCGTCAGCATCCTGAAGCAGAACCCGAACGGGACCTGGCCGCAGGAGTGGACCGACATCAAGGGCTACCAGGTGCGTGACGACCTGACCGCGGGCCTGGCCCCGGACGGGCACGTCGAGCTGTTCGCACCTGCCATCGGCGGCCTGCTGCACTGGAGCGAGACCCCCGGCGGCGCCTACCCGATCGACCGGGTGCCGGTCGGGCCGCCGACCGCGGGCCCGGTCAGCATCAGCCGCAACGCCGACGGCCGCATGGAGATCTTCTACGTCGAGGGCGGCGGCACCGGCAAGGTCGCCACGCAGTGGCAGCGGCCCACGGGCTTCTGGACGACCACGCCCGGCGTCATCGGCCCGGTCGGGCTGGAGGCCGTCTCGGCGAACGCCGGCGGCGACGGCCGCATGACGGCCGCCACCCGCAACGGCGGAGGCGGGGTGAGCCTGATGGTCCAGGGCGCGCCCAACGTCGGCTTCAGCAGCTTCCCGGACCTGGGCAACGTGGTGATCGGCGCGCCGGTGGTCGCGCTGGACGGCCAGGGCCGCCAGGTCGTGCTGGCCTTCGAACGGGACGGTGCGCTGCACGCGGCGCGGCAGACGGCGCCCGGCGCCGGGAGCCCGTACGGGGCGTGGGCGCTGGCAGGGAACTGATTCCCCGCGCGACGTGAAACGGCCCCGGACGGTCTGTCCGGGGCCGCTTCACGTCGCGGGACGGCGAAGGCCGACCGGGTCGCTTCGCGTTGCGGTCGCGCCGCGTTCGGCTGCGCCCAGCCCAGCCCAGCCCAGCTCAGCCCGGCTCGGCCCTGCGCAGTCGCGTTCAGCCGTGTTCGTCGTGCTCAGCCATGCTCAGCTTCAGCCGCGCGCGAGCCGCCGGTCGGCCAGCTCGGCCAGCAGGGCTGCACCGTCGCCGAGCACCGAGTCGTCGAAGTCGGCCAGCGGGCTGTGGTTCGACGGCGCGCTCGTGTAGTCGTCCTTGGTGCACGCCCCGAGGAACGCGTAGGTCCCCGACACCTCCTCCAGCACGCGCGAGAAGTCCTCGGCGCCGGGGTTCGGGTTGGCGATCCGCGAGAACCGCTCCTCGCCGTGCACCTCGCGCACGACCTCCTCCAGGAAGTCGACCTCAGGGGCGTGGTTCACGGTCGGCGGGTACTGCTCCTTGTAGGTGATCTCCGCGGTGCAGCCGTAGGCCGAGGCCAGCCCGTGGAACAGCTCCGGCACCACCTCCAGCAGCCGGGCCCGGGACTCGCGGGAGAAGGAGCGCATCGTCACGTGGAAGGTGGCGTCGTCCGGGATGATGTTCGCCGCGGTGCCGGCGTGGAACTCGCCGACGGTGATCACCACCGGGTCGAAGATGTCGAACTTGCGGGTCACCAGCGACTGCAGCGCCACCACCATCTCGCAGGCCACCGGGACCGGGTCCTTGCCGGTGTGCGGGCGCGAGCCGTGGGCCCCGGCGCCGCGCACCGTCACCGCGATCTCGTCGGCGCCGGCCATGAAGGTGCCGGCGCGGGAGACGAAGTGGCCGCGCGGCAGGCGGTCGGACATCACGTGCATGCCGTAGGCGGCGACCACGCGCGGACCGGCCGCGTCCAGCACGCCCTCGCGGATCATGTGCCCGGCGCCGTCGTCGCCCTCCTCGCCGGGCTGGAACATGAACACCACGTCGCCGGCCAGCCGGTCGCGGTGCGCGCTCAGCAGCTTGGCCGCGCCGACCAGCATGGCGGTGTGCAGGTCGTGGCCGCAGGCGTGCATGTTCGGGCCGGCGGCGGCGAAGTCCCGGCCGGTCTTCTCCACCACCGGCAGCGCGTCCATGTCGCCGCGCAGCAGCACGGCCTGCTTGGGGGCCTTCTGCGATTCCGGGGCATCCCCGGCCGCCGGCCCGGTCCCGCGCAGCACGGCCGTCACCGAGTTCAGCCCGGTGCCCAGGGTGATCTCCAGCGGCAGGCCGTCGAGCGCGGCCAGGACCCGCTCCTGGGTGCGGGGCAGGTTCAGGCCGATCTCGGGTATGCGGTGCAGGTCGCGGCGCAGGAGGACCAGGTCCTCCTGCAGGCCCTTGGCGTCATCGGTGTAGGTCATGCTGCCATCGTGCACCGCCTGTCCAGACGCCAGGCGGGTGAGGGCCGGTGAGGGCCGGTGACAGCGGGTGTCCCCTACCCCATCGGCGCCGGCTGCAGGATGTTGAACCGCGCGCCGAACTGGTCGGTCAGCGCCGCCAGCCGTCCGGGCGGGGCGTCGGCGGCCGGGATCAGGACGGTGCCGCCGGCGCCCGTCACGCGCTCCACGGTCCGGTCGGCGTCGGCCACCATGAAGTAGGGGATCCACTTCTCGTCCTGGATCGGCACCTGGTCGGTGATCGTCATGATCCCGCCGAACGCGGCCAGCGGGTCGCCGGGCCGGGTCGTCCACATGTCGTAGCCGCCGCCCTCCGGCGCGCCCTCCATGTACGGCTCGACGTTCCAGCCGAACAGCGCCGGATAGAAGGCCTTCGCCACCGCCGGATCACGGGTCCACAACTCGGCCCACAGCATCGTGTCGTCGACGCAGCAGGCCTCGAAGCCGGTGGTCCCGCCGGACTGCCAGACCGCGAACTCGGCGCCGCTGGGGTCGGTGAGCTGCGCGAAGGTGCCCTCGCCGGGGACCTCCATGACCGGGACGCGCACCTTGGCGCCTCCGGCCTCGGCGGCGGCCACGGACGCGGCGGCGTCGGCGACCCGGACGTAGGTCATCCAGTCCGGCTTGGCGGCCGGATCGGTCAGGCCGCCGAGGCCGGCGACCGACTTGCCGTCCTTGCGCAGCGACCAGTAGCCGGGGCCGTCGGGGGAGTCCGGCATCAGCTGCTCGGAGGTCCAGCCGAAGACCTGGCCGTAGAACGCGGCCGAGGCGCCGGGATCGGGGGAGCCCAGATCGATCCAGCCGGGCAGGTTCGGGGTGTTGTCGGAGGTGATCATGAGCGGGCCTTCCTCGTTCTCGGGCGTGCGGCGGGGCGGCGGCGCGGCACCGCACAAGTCGTTGTGAGGCACATCACGTCGTTATGCCCGAGTCTTCCACTCGCCACCGACAGCCACGAACCGTGCGCGGAGCGGATTCATCCGATTCCCGCGTATGTCTGCTTTCTCACAGGCGTCGGCCCTACCGGAGAGAAACCGCGCTGGTACTCCAGGAGTAGCCTGTGGGCTGGCAACACATCCATACGGAACCTTCACATAAACGCAGGAGCCACAAGCGATGTCCCGCACCCCCGTCAACGTCACCGTGACCGGCGCGGCCGGCCAGATCGGCTACGCCCTGCTGTTCCGCATCGCCTCCGGTCACCTGCTGGGCCCGGACGTGCCGGTGAAGCTGAACCTGCTGGAGATCCCGCAGGCGGTCAAGGCCGCCGAGGGCACGGCGATGGAGCTGGTCGACTCGGCGTTCCCGCTGCTGGCCGGCATCGACATCCACGACAACCCCAAGGACGGCTTCACCGGCGCCAACGTGGCGCTGCTGGTCGGCGCCCGCCCCCGCACCGCGGGCATGGAGCGCGGCGACCTGCTGGAGGCCAACGGCGGCATCTTCAAGCCGCAGGGCGAGGCGATCAACGCGCACGCCGCCGACGACATCAAGGTCCTGGTGGTCGGCAACCCGGCCAACACCAACGCCCTGATCGCCGCCGCGCACGCCCCGGACGTCCCGAAGTCCCGCTTCACCGCGATGACCCGCCTGGACCACAACCGGGCCCTGGGCCAGCTCGCGCTGAAGACCGGCGTGCCGGTCTCGGAGATCACGAACATGACCATCTGGGGCAACCACTCCGCGACCCAGTACCCGGACGTGTTCCACGCCAAGATCGCCGGCAAGAACGCCGCCGAGGTCGTCAACGACCAGGACTGGATCGAGAAGGACTTCATCCCGACCGTCGCCAAGCGCGGCGCGGCGATCATCGAGGCGCGCGGCTTCTCCAGCGCCGCCTCCGCCGCCAACGCGGCCCTGGACCACGTCCACACCTGGGTCAACGGCACCGCCGAGGGCGACTGGACCTCCATGGGCGTCGTCTCCGACGGCAGCTACGGCGTGCCGGAGGGCCTGGTCTCCTCCTTCCCGGTGACCACGAAGGACGGCGAGTGGAGCATCGTCCAGGGCCTGGACATCGACGCCTTCTCGCGGGCCCGCATCGACGCCTCGGTCAACGAGCTCGCCGAGGAGCGCGACGCGGTGAAGCAGCTCGGCCTGATCTGAGCGCTCTGATCTGAGCACTAGACGGTCCGGTGTCCTGTTGTGGACACCGGACCGTTCTCTGTTGCTCAGAGCGTCGGATCGCGCACCAACAGCCGCGTCAGCACCAGCGCCGAGCGCGTCCGCTGGATCTCCGGCTCGCGCCGGATCCGCTCCAGCGCCTCCTCCAGATGCCGCATGTCCTCGGCCACCAGGTGCAGCAGCGCGTCGGCGTCCCCGGTGATCGTGTAGGCGGCGACCACCTCGGGATGCCGGGAAACGCACTCCCGGATCACGTCCGGCGACGTCCGGTCCCCGCAGTAGACCTCGACGAAGGCCTCGGTGGTCCAGCCGAGCGCGGTCTGGTCGACGATCACGGAGAACCCGCGGATCGAGCCGTCCGCGCGCAGCCGGTCGACCCGCCGCTTCACCGCCGACGCCGACAACCCCACCGCCGCCCCGACCTCGGCGAACGACGCACGCGCATCGCGCCGCAGAACGTCGATGATCGAGCGGTCGAGGCTGTCCATGCCCTGAGATTAGCGGTCCGCCGCCTCGTAACCCCGGACCCCTGATCCCGGACGCCGCCACCAGGCGCGCGCACTCAGACCGCCGCTCGGCAGCCACAGGGTCCCGGCGCCAGCACGAGGAACGAGCGGTTGCGGCGAAGGGGTGACGTCATCAGTTCATTGAAGACGACTCATTGACGACGACCTCGGCCGTAGTGCTCGGACCGCGTTTCCTGAGAAAACCGGCTTCCAGTGCGACTAAAACGTCGCAGCGAGCGTCTAAGGAAACGAAGCCGCGCCCGCAGCGGGCCGTACCCCCGCCGCGAGCGCGGCCGATCACGCCGCGCGGACCCGGCCGCCGAGGCCGGGTCCGTCGCGACCGACAGACAGTATCAACCCAGAGCGCTCTGTAGTTGAAGCACCGCCCAGTCCAGGTCCTCGGCGGTCACCACGAGCGGCGGTGCCATGCGGATGGTCGAGCCGTGGGTGTCCTTGGCCAGGACCCCGCGCGCCATCAGGCGCTCGGAGATCTCGCGGCCGGTGCCGAACGAGGGGTCGATGTCGACGCCCGCCCACAGTCCGCGTCCGCGGACCTCGTGTACCATCTCCTTCGGCAGCTTCGCCAACGACTGGTGCAGGTGCGTGCCGAGCGTGCGGGCCCGCTCCTGGTACTCGCCGGTGGCCAGCAGGCCGACCACCGCGCGGCCGACCGCGCAGGCCAGCGGGTTGCCGCCGAAGGTGGAGCCGTGCTCGCCGGGGTGGAACACGCCGAGCACGTCGCGGTCGGCGACCACCGCCGAGACCGGCAGGATGCCGCCGCCGAGCGCCTTGCCCAGGATGTAGACGTCGGGGACGACGTCCTCGTGGTCGCAGGCGAAGGTGTATCCGGTCCGCCCCAGCCCGGACTGGATCTCGTCGGCCATCATCAGGATGCCGCGCCGGGTGCAGATCTCGCGGACCGCCGCCAGGTACCCGTCCGGCGGCACCAGGACGCCGGCCTCGCCCTGGATCGGCTCCAGGAGGATGGCGACGGTGTCGTCGGTGATGGCGGCCTCGATCGCCGAGGCGTCGCCGTAGGGGACCGAGACGAAGCCCGGGGTGAACGGCCCGAACTCGTTGCGCGCGTCGGGGTCGGTGGAGAACGACACGATGGACAGCGTCCGGCCGTGGAAGTTGCCCTCGCAGGTGATGATCTGCGCGCGGTCCTCCGGGACGCCCTTGACCTGGTACCCCCACTTCCGGGCGGTCTTCAGTGCGGTCTCCACGGCCTCGGCCCCGGAGTTCATCGGCAGCGCCGCGTCCTTGCCGCACAACGCGGACAGCTCGGCGACGAAGGGCCCGAACTGGTCGTGGTGGAACGCCCGCGAGGTCAGCGTCACCCGGGCCAGCTGCTCCCGGGTCGCGGCCAGCAGCACCGGGTTGCGGTGCCCGAAGTTCAGCGCCGAGTACCCGGCGAGCATGTCCAGGTAGCGGTTGCCGTCGACGTCGGTCACCCAGGCCCCGTCGGCCTCGGCGATCACCACCGGCAGCGGGTGGTAGTTGTGCGCGGTGTGCGCGTCGGACTGCGCGATCAGCTCCCGGGCCCGGGCCGACGGAGGATTCCGCGGCCCCGCGCCGGCCTGCGCCTTGAAGGTGCCCGAGCCGGGCTCGGTGTCGCGGCCGGTGTCAGAGATCGTGGTCACGGCGGACCCCTTTCAGCTTCTGAGCTCCAGCGTGCAGCACTTGACCGAGCCGCCCGCCTTGAGCAGTTCGGACAGGTCCACGCCGATCGGCTGGTAGCCGCGCTCGGCGAGCCGGGCCGCCAGACCGGTGGCGGCCTGCGGGAGCAGGACGTGCAGGCCGTCGGAGACCGCGTTCAGCCCGAAGACGGCGGCGTCCTCGGCGGTGGCCACGACCGCGTCCGGGTACAGCGTGCGCAGGACGGCCTGCGAACCCGGCGAGAAGGCCTCGGGGTAGTAGGCGATGGTCTCCTTGTCGAGCACCGCGATCGCCGTGTCCAGGTGGTAGTAGCGCGGGTCGACCAGGCGCAGCCCGATCACCGGCATCCCGAAGAACTCCTGCGCCTCCAGGTGCGCGTTCGGGTCGGACCGGAAGCCGTGGCCGGCCAGGATCCAGTCGCCGGCGCTGTGTCCATTTGCGCCCGGGGCGACGAGGAAGTCGCCCTCGCCCTCGTTGATGAACTGCGGGTCGTGGATCTCGGCGAAGCCGTTCTTGCGGAACCACTCCATGTACGCCGGGCCCTCCGCCTGGCGCTCCTCGTTGCGGAAAGAGGCGCCGAGCACCTTGCCGCCCACGACGGTCGCGCCGTTGGCCGCGAACACCATGTCCGGCAGGCCCTCGATCGGCTTGATGGTCTCCACCTGGTGGCCGAGGTCCAGGTACGCGTCGCGCAGGGCCTCCCACTGGCGCGCGGCCAGCGAGGCGTCGACCGGTTCGTCCGGGTCCATCCAGGGGTTGATGGAGTAGGTGACCGCGAAGTGGTCCGGCGGGCACATGAGATACCGGCGCGGGATCGCCACGCGCTGTGCCGCCGAAGGCGCGAGGAGTGTCTCGGGGATCATGCAACCTGAGCATAAGTACCGTGTTTTCCCTGCTCAAGCAGGCTTCGTTGCGTGTCGTCGCACGATCGTTGCGAAGATCCGGCGGTCACAGGCGTTTCATTGCGCCACTGGCGTCCCAACCACCGGAGTCCCGCGCTCCCTACAATCAACGGGGTGAGCCCGATTCTCGTGTCCATCCTGGTCGTCCTGGCGCTGATCCTCATCGAGGCGCTGTTCGTCGCGTCCGAGATCGCGCTCGTTTCGTTGCGTGAGAGCCAGCTGGAAACCATGGCCCAGCAGGGCCGCCGCGGCCAGGTGGTGGCCAAACTGGTGCGCGACCAGAACCGCTGGCTGGCCACGGTGCAGATCGGCGTCACGCTGACCGCGCTGCTGTCCTCGGCCTACGGCGCGATCACCCTGTCCGAGAGCGCCAAGCGCGGCCTGATCAGCGCCGGGCTCGGCAAGGGCCTGGCCGGGTTCGTCGGGGTCGTCGGCGTCACGCTGGTCATCACCTTCGTGACCCTGGTGATCGGCGAGCTCGCGCCCAAGCGGCTGGCGCTGCAACGGCCCGAGGGGACGGCGCGCGCCGTCGCGCCCTTCCTGAACCGGATGGCCGCGGTCGTGCGGCCGTTCATCTTCCTGCTCTCGGTGTGCACCAACGGCGTGGTGCGGCTGTTCGGCGGCGACCCGGCCGTGGGCCGGGAGGCGGTGTCCTCCGAGGAGCTGCGGCTGATGGTGGCCGGGAACGAGACGCTGAACAGCGACGAGCGCGAGCTGATCGACGAGATCTTCGACGCCGGCGACCGGCAGCTGCGCGAGGTGCTGGTGCCGCGCACCGAGGTCACGTTCCTGGACGGCCAGCTGCCGATCCGCCAGGCGGCGCGGATCGCCGCCTCCGAGCCGCACTCCCGCTACCCGGTGATCGAGGGTTCGGCGGACAACGTCATCGGTTTCGTGCACGTGCGCGACTTCCTCAACCCCGAGCTGGCCGGGCGCTCGATCCGGCTGGAGGAGATCGCCCGGCCGGTGAAGATGCTGCCGACCTCCAAGCAGGTGCTCTCGGCGCTTTCGGAGATGCGCGCGGAGTCCACGCACCTGGCGATCGTGGTCGACGAGTACGGCGGCACCGCCGGCATCGTCACCCTGGAGGACCTGATCGAGGAGCTGATCGGCGACATCCAGGACGAGTACGACGTCGGCCAGGCCGGCACCACCCGGCTGGTCGGCGGGGTGATGGAGGTCGACGGCCTGCTGAACCTGGACGACTTCATGGACGAGACCGGGATCGAGCTGCCCGACGGCCCGTACGAGACCGCGGCCGGGTTCATGGTGGCCCAGCTCGGGCGGCTCCCGGCGCTCGGCGACGAGGTGGTGGTCGCCTTCGACGCCGTCCCCGGCCTGCACGGCGCGGGCCCGGAGGATGGCGACGAGGACGTCGAGCGCGAGATCCACCGCTCCCAGCTGCGGGTGGCCGAGATGGACGGCCGGCGCATCGCGCGGATCCGGATCACGCGGCTGCCCGAGGGCGGGGCGGCGGAGGCCCCCGGCGCTGATGCTCCCGGCTCCGATGCTCCCGCTGGAGCCCTCGCTGCCGATGCCCCCGCCGCCGAGGTGCCCGTCGACGAAGCGCCTGCCGCCGAGGCGTCCGCCGGCGGCCCGGAATCCGCCGCTGACATCACCTCCGGTGATCATTCGAACACTGATGGCGACGACCAGCTCGGCCAGGCCGGTGCGGGTGAGGAGATCCCGGGAGAACCCGATCAAAGCGAGCCGCGGATCTGAGAGAATGGGGCTTATGGCAGCCGCTCCCCAGTCCTCCGGTCGCAAGCGCGTCTTCTCCGGCATCCAGCCGACCGCCGACTCCTTCCACGTCGGGAACTACCTCGGCGCGATTCGGCAGTGGGTGCCCCTGCAGGAGACCCACGAGACCATCTACTGCGTCGTGGACCTGCACGCGATCACCGTCGAGCAGGACCCGAAGCTGCTGCGCCAGCGCACCCGGATCGCCGCCGCGCAGCTGCTGGCGGCCGGGATCGACCCGGGGCGCAGCACCTTGTTCGTGCAGAGCCACGTGCCCGAGCACGCGCAGCTGGCCTGGGTCCTGACCTGCATGACCGGCTTCGGCGAGGCCGGCCGGATGACCCAGTTCAAGGACAAGTCCGGCAAGCAGGGCACCACCAACACCAACGTGGGGCTGTTCACCTACCCGATGCTGATGGCCGCGGACGTGCTGCTGTACAACGCCGACCAGGTCCCGGTCGGCGAGGACCAGCGCCAGCACCTGGAGCTCACCCGGGACCTGGCGCAGCGCTTCAACGGCCGCTACGGCGACTACTTCACGGTCCCGGACCCGTACATCATCAAGGCCACCGGCAAGATCACCGACCTGCAGGACCCGGGCGCGAAGATGTCGAAGTCGGCCTCCTCGCCGGCCGGCATCATCGAGCTGCTGGACGACCCGAAGGCCTCGGCCAAGAAGATCCGCTCCGCGGTCACCGACACCGAGCGCGAGATCCGCTACGACGAGGAGAACAAGGCGGGCATCTCCAACCTGCTGTCGATCTACGCGGCGCTGGACGGCCGGAGCATCCCCGAACTGGAGACCGCCTACGAGGGCAAGGGCTACGGCGACCTGAAGAAGGACCTCGCCGAGGTCTTCATCGACTTCGTGACCCCGTTCCGGGAGCGCACGCAGGCCATCCTGGCCGAGCCCGACAAGCTGGACGCGGTCCTGGCCGAGGGCGCCGCCAAGGCCCGCACCATCGCGACCCGGACCCTGTCCGAGGTCTACGACCGAGTCGGGTTCCTGCCCGCGGCGGGGAACTGACGGTGGGCGGCGTGCCGGATCCGCTCGCGGCGACCTTCGCCGGGGCCAACCCCTTCGCGTCCGGGGCCCGGGGGGCGGACACCGTGACCATCGGCGTCGCGGTCCCGATCCCCGAGCCCTACGGCAGCGAACTGCAGAAGTGGCGCGAGTCGTTCCACGACCCGATGGCCCTGGCGATCCCGACGCACGTGACCCTCCTCCCGCCGAGCGAGGTCGAGCGCGAGGACCTGCCGGGCATCGAGGACCACCTGGTCAAGGCGGCCTCCTCCGGCCGGCCGTTCTCGATGCTGCTGCAGGGCACCGGTACCTTCCGCCCGATCTCCCCGGTGACCTTCGTCCGCGTGGCCCAGGGCGCCGAGGAGTGCACCGCCACCGAGGCCCTGGTCCGTTCCGGCATACTCGCGGGCGAGGCGCGCTTCCCGTACCACCCGCACGTGACGGTCGCCCACGAACTCCCCGAGGACGCGCTCAGCCGCGCCCAGGAGACGCTCGCGGGCTACGAGGCCCGCTTCCCGGTGAGCGGGTTCGCGCTGTATCTGCACGGCGACGACGGCGTGTGGCGGGTTCGGCGGTTGTTCCCCTACGGGGGCTGAGTCCTCACTCCCGCCGGCAACGCGAAAGCGGCCCCCGGGTAGCATCTGGCACCGGAAGCCGCCGTGTCGCGAACCCGCCTCCTTCGGCCTACTCCAGAACGGGCGCCGGGCCCGAAGGCGCCGTCGCCGGCTTCGGCCGCAGCGTCAGCGAGATCAGGCACACCGCCAGCGCGATCCCCGCACCGACCGTCAGCCCGGTGCCCAGGCCGTGCGTGAAGTTCACCTTCGGGTTCGGGTCGTGGCTGCCCTTCATCGACGAGGTGAAGATGGTCACCAGCACCGCGATGCCCAGCGCGCCGCCGATCTGCTGACAGGCCTGCATCAGCCCGGAACCGGCGCCGGAGTCCCGCGGGGCCAGGCCGTTCATGATGTTCAGCGCGATCGGGCTGAACGCGATGCCGCCGCCGAGGCCGAACATCAGGAACGGCACCAGCAGGCCGCTGACGAAGCCGGTGTGCACCGAGACCTGCGACAGCCAGAGCAGCGCGCCGGAGATCAGCGCCGTACCGAGGACGATCAGCGGACGCGGGCCGAAGCGGGGGAGCAGCTTGGGGATGAAGCGCGAGACCGCGAACAGGGTCGCGGTCAGCGGCAGGAACGCCAGGCCCGCGCGCATCGGCGAGTAGTCCAGCACCTCCTGCATGAACTGCGGCATGAAGAAGAACATCGAGAACATCGCGCCGACCAGCAGCACATAGGAGCCGTAGCTCCGGGCCCTGGTGGAGTTCCGCAGCAGCCGCAGCGGGAACACCGGGAACTCGACGCGGGACTCGATGAACACGAACGCGCTCAGCAGCACCACCGCGGCGGCGAACACCCCGATGGTGGTTCCGTTGCCCCAGCCGTGCTCGGAGGCGTTGATGAAGCCGTAGACCAGGCTGCCCATGCCGGTGACCGAGGTGATCGCGCCCAGGTAGTCGATCTTGCCCGGCACCCGCGGGGACTCGTTCAGCAACCGGGCCGCGGCGATCGCGGCGACCGCGCCGATCGGCACGTTGATGTACATGACCAGCCGCCACGAGCCCCAGGTGGTCAGCATGCCGCCGAGCAGCAGGCCGACCGAGCCGCCGGCGCTGGAGACCGCGGTGAACAGGCTCATCGCCTTCACCCGCGGCGCGCCCTCGGGGAAGGTCGTGATGATCAGGGCCAGCATGCTCGGTCCGGCCATCGCCGCCCCCACACCCTGCAGCGCCCGGGAGGCCAGCAGCATGGTGGAGTCGACCGCGAGCCCGCCGACGAAGGAGGCCACGGTGAACAGGATGACTCCGGACACGAACATCCGCCGCCGCCCGAAGATGTCGCCGGCCCGGCCGCCGAGCAGCAGCAGGCCGCCGAAGGCCAGCGTGTAGGCGTTCAGTACCCACGACAGGTTCGCGCTGGAGAACTTCAGCGAGGTCTGGATCTTCGGCAGGGCTATGTTGACGATGGTGGCGTCGAGGACCAGCATCAACTGGCAGGTCACGATGGTCGCGAGGATGAGTCCCGGCTTGGGCTCGCGCTTTGGAACAACTTTCCCGGTGGAAGGTGTTGTGGATATGGACGCAGTAGACATGGTGTCCTTCACCTGACGGCGAGCATTTAAGCGGAGGCTAACTCCGTTTAGCGTAGAGTGCCGGTACGCATGGCGGCAACTGGAATTCCGCGGGGCTCGGGGAGGCCCTGCTCAACTAGGTGGAAGGTTGATGACACGGTGAGGGCTGACGCGCTCCGCAACCGCGAGCGCCTCGTCGAGGTGGCCCAGTCGGCGTTCGCGACCCACGGGATCGAGACATCCCTGGAGGAGATCGCACGCCAGGCGGGTGTCGGGATCGGGACACTGTACCGCCGGTTCCCCCGGCGCGAAGATCTCATCGCCGCCGTTCTGGCCGAGCGTTACCTGAAGCTCGCCGAGTGTGCGCAGACCCTCGCCGAGCGCCGCGAGGACGCCGACGCGGCGTTCACCGAGTGGCTGACGCTGCTGATCGAGCACATGGCGATCTACCGCGGCCTGTCGCTGGCGGTGAAGGAGGCCATCCACGACCAGAGCACCGCGCTCGGGCAGACTTGTAAAGAAATGATGGACGCCGGGACCCGGCTGCTGGAGCGCGGACAGCAGGCCGGCGCGTTCCGCTCCGACGTCAACTTCTGGGACGTGATGTCGCTGTGCTCGGGCATCGTCACGGCCGTGGAGCGGCGTGCCGAGAAGCCGGTCGACTCCGGCGTGCCGCCGGTGAACCCGTATCTGCTGCTCGACGTGGTGCTGCGAGGGCTGCGCAAGCAGGACGCTTAGGGGTTAATCCCGACAGTCGTCTCAGAAGGGCCGTTACGCTCGGAGTAAGTGAATGAGCGGTGAACGCCAGACGAACTTCAGGTGACTAGGTTACGGTGAGACATGCTCACCGAACCCCGGCATGCCGTCGTCCAGCACCGTGCGCACGTCACCGACGACCGCCCCAGAGCGTCGGTACTGCGCTGGTCGGGAGGGGTGTCCCTCGGTGTGTTCGTCCTGCTCGCGTTCGTCGTCGCGACCAAGGCGTCCCGGAGCCCGGACCAGTCGATCGACGACTCGCTGAACCGGTTCGCGCTGCGCGACACCGGGGTCGCCGACTTCTTCAAGGCGGTCACGAACGCCGGTTCGCCGACCGTGACGCTGGGCCTCGGGCTCCTCGTCGCGGTCGCCTTCTATCTGCTGCGGATGCGGACCTCGGCATACTTCGCCGCGACCTCGGTGGTCGGTGCGTACGCCATCGCCTACGTGGCCAAAAAGGGCGTCGACCGCCACCGTCCGATCTGGGACGCCGCGCACACGATCTCCACAGAATCCGGCGCCTCGTTCCCCTCCGGGCACGCCACCGGCACCTCGGCGCTGGCCGCCGTGCTGATCCTGGCCGCGGTCCCGCTGCTGGTCGGGGCGGTCGTCCGCCGGGCCGTCGCGGCCGTGCTGGTGCTGTACGTGATCGTCATCGCCGTGTCGCGTCCGGTCCTCGGCGTCCACTTCCCGACCGACGTCCTGGCCGGGGCCGCGCTGGGCGCCGGGTGGACGCTCTTGTGCGCCTCCGTGCTGCGGCCTTGGAGGGACCGGCCGTCCGCTGGCTGACCCGCTTAGGAGAACCGGCCGTTCACGCGTGATACTAAGGGCGGACGAGCATAGGGCTTTGCAGCCCGCACCGCTGCGTCGCCCACCGCATCAACAGGAGGACCGGAGAAAGTGACTTACGTCATCGCCCTGCCCTGCGTGGACGTGAAGGACAAGGCCTGCATCGAGGAGTGCCCTGTCGATTGCATCTACGAGGGCGAGCGCATGCTCTACATCCACCCGGACGAGTGCGTCGACTGCGGCGCCTGCGAGCCGGTGTGCCCCGTCGAGGCGATCTTCTACGAGGACGACACCCCGGAGCAGTGGAAGGACTACTACAAGGCCAATGTGGAGTTCTTCGACGACCTCGGCTCCCCCGGTGGCGCCTCGAAGATGGGTCTGATCGAGAAGGACCACCCCCTGGTGTCCGCCCTGCCGCCGCAGGCCGAGGGCGAGAGCTGAGCGCCGCCAGCTCTCTCCGCCGGCGACATCCCGCTCCACCAGAGGAAATCCTTCACGATGCGGAAGCTCCCTGACTTCCCGTGGGACCGGCTCGCGCCCGCCAAGGCACGGGCCGGCCAACACCCGGACGGGATCGTCGACCTGTCCGTCGGCACGCCTGTCGACCCGGTGCCGGCCGTCATCCAAGACGCGCTGCGCACCGGGTCCGACGCCCCCGGCTACCCGCTCACCCACGGCACCCCCGCGCTGCGCGAGGCGGCCGTCGGCTGGCTGGCGCGCCGACTCGGCGTGCCCGGAACCGCCCCGGCGGCCGTGCTGCCGGTGATCGGCACCAAGGAACTGGTGGCCTGGCTCCCGACACTGCTGGGCCTGGGCCCCGGCGACCAGGTGGCCATCCCGTCGGTGGCCTACCCGACCTACGACGTCGGCGCCCGCATCGCCGGCGCCGACACGCTCGTGGTCGCGCCAGAGGACGCCGCGGACCTGATCCGCGGGCACCGCCCGAAGCTCGTCTGGCTCAACTCCCCGGCCAACCCGAACGGCCGCGTCGCCCCCGCCGCCGAACTGCGCGCCGTGGTCGAGGCGGCCCGCGAGTCCGGCACCGTCGTGGTCTCCGACGAGTGCTACATCGAGCTGGCCTGGGAGTCCGAGCCGGTCTCGCTGCTGCACCCGGACGTCTGCGGCGGCGGCCACGAGGGCCTGCTGGCCGTGCACTCCCTGTCGAAGCGTTCGAACCTGGCCGGCTACCGCGCCGGCTTCGTCACCGGCGACCCCGCGGTCGTGGCCGACTTGCTGGAAGTGCGCAAGCACGCCGGCCTGATCATGCCGCAGCCGGTGCAGGACGCGATGACGGTCGCCCTGACCGACGACGTCCACGCCGCCGAGCAGAAGGAGCGCTACCGCAGGCGCCGTGAGGTGCTGCGCGAGGCGCTGGAGCGTGCGGGCTTCCGCATCGACCACTCCGAGGCCGGGCTGTACCTGTGGTCCACGCGCGACGAGGACTGCTGGAGCACCGTCGAGTGGCTCTCCGAGCGCGGCATCCTGGTGGCTCCCGGTGACTTCTACGGCGAGGCCGGGGCGCGGCATGTGCGGGTCGCGCTGACCGCGACCGACGAGCGGGTCGCTGCTGCGGCCGCGCGTCTGACCGCGCTGTGACCGCACGCCTGACTGCGTTGTGACCGCAGGCCTGACCGCGCTGTGACGGCGGGCTGGCCGTCGGGTCCGCAGGCGGACATCACGACTTTCGTACTGTCGCACCAGACGGAGTACGAACCCGCATATGCCTCAGTACTCTGATCACCGGGCCCCGCCACAGGGCCCGGTTCGCTCTGTACCCGTGCACATTCGTCACTGAGGGGGAGCAATGCCATCTGAGGAGCCGGTTCCAGCGGAGCAAGCAGTCAGACCCGTCATCTTCTGCGGTTTCAGCGCTATCAGCCTGTTCGGCTTCGGCGACGTGCTCCCGGCGAAGTCCGTGATCGTCGTCGAGGAGAAGGAGTACGCGCGCGAGCGCGGCGCCCAGGCGTCCGTCACCTGGTCGCCGCTGGTCCGCGAGATCGCCGAGTGGGATCTCGCCCAGGTGGGCACGGCCGACGAGTTCTTCCTGAACCACCGCGACTTGGACCCGGTCGCGGTCGTCCCGGTCACCGAGGCCGGAGTCCTGTTCGCGGCCCGCCTGGCCGAGCGCTACGGCCTGCCCGGCGCGAGCCTCGGCGCCGCGGAGGCGCTGCGGGACAAGTACCGGCTGCGCGGGATCACCCGGGCCGCGGGGATACCGAACCCGGAGTCGGCCGTGGTGGCCGACGCCGCGCAGGCGCGGGCGTTCATGGCGGCCGGGACCGGTCCGATCGTGATCAAGCCGGGCAGCGGGCAGGGCTCGGTGGGCACGCTCGTGGTCCGCGATCCGGCCGAGATCGACGAGGCCTGGCAGGGGCTGTGCGACGAGGACGACGTGGCGCTGAGGGCCGGCCGGCGCATGCTGGCCGAGCGGTTCGTGGCCGGCGACGAGCTCAGCGTCGAGATGCTGGTGCAGGGCGGCAAGAGCGTGTTCGCCAACGTCACCGGGAAGCTGCTGTACCCCGGGCCGCGGCCGGTGGAGCTGGGCCACGTGATCCCCGCGGACATCGCGCCGGAGCTGAACGAGCTGCTGGTGCGGCAGACCGGCCGGGTGGTCGAGGCGGTGGGCTTCGCCGACGGGATCGTCCACTGCGAGTGGATCGTCGCCGACGGGGTCCCGCACCTGGTGGAGTGCGCCGGCCGCGGCGCCGGGGACGGGATCGTCGACATGATCCGCCAGGCCTACCCGGTCGACATCCTCCACGCCTACGTGGACATCCTGGCCGGCCGGGCGATCTCGGTCGAGCTGCCGACGCAGGCCAAGCGCGCCGCTTCGATCCACTACAGCGTGGCCCAGCCGGGCGTGGTCACCGAGATCCGCGGGCTGGAGGCGGCCCGCGAGTCCGAGGGGGTCTTCTACGCCGACACCGTCGTGGAGGTGGGCGGTCGGCTCAACGAGCTGCGCAGCTCCGGGGACCGGCCCGCGTTCGCCGCGGTGACCGCGGACACGCCGGCCGAGGCGCTGCGCCTGGCCAGGGCGGCCGCCGCGCTGATCGAGGTCGTCACCGGGCCGGAGTGAGCGGCTGAGTCCGTTTCCTGACGTGCTCTTGGCATCCGGCGTCCGGTGTCCGGGCCGCGCGACACATGTGCGGTCCGGACCCCGACTGCCGCGGGACCTCAGGCGGCCGGCGGCTCTTTCTCGAGATACCGCATCGCCTGTTTGAAGTACCCGCGCGGGTTCGTGTCCAGATACCGTGCCCACGCCGGATCCCGGTCTCCGCGCATCCACGCGACCCGGGCCAGCGCGTAGCCGAACATCGGCTGGTTGATGTAACCGAGCTGCTGCCGGCGCCAGCCGCCCCGGCCCTGTGAGAACACGAAGGCGGCGTTGGCGGTGAAGATGCCGAGGCCGAAGAACACCGTGGCGAGGTCGGTCAGCGGCTCGTGGTCGCCCTCGTTCGAGCTGGACAGGCCTCGGTAGAGCAGCTTGTGGTGGCACAGTTCGTGGGCTGCGACCGCCACGACCCGCTGGGGGTCGGGGGCGTTGTCCATCCCTATCGCGATGACGCCGAGCCCTTCGCGGACGCTGTAGTGGCCGGCGACGCTCTTGGACCCGGTGACGCCGCCGCCGGGGGCGGGCTGCACCGGAGGGCGGCCGTCGTACAGGGCGACCGCGATCTCCGCCGGGTCGATGCGCAGGTGGGCGCGGACGAGGTCGACGACGCCGAGCACATCGTCCGGAGTGCCCCGATAACTCCCGGGGAAGAACGAAGGTGTGGGTGTGAGCACCTCCGCCTCCAAAGCAGCGCGCCCGAACTGCTCGACGCACCAGCCCAGCATCTTCTCGATCCACTGGCGCTCCCGGTCCTCGACCGGCGGGCGCGCCCCGAACAGCGGCATGCCCCGAGATTACCCCGCCTCCGTCCGCCCCCTGGCGCGCCGGAGGCGGCGGTTTCCGGTGCCGACCCGCCGGGTAGCCGCCCAACGGAGGAGAGCCATGATCCGCACAGTCCGCACCCCGGACGGCCGCCGGCTGGCGGTGTCCCAGCGCGGCGACCCCCACGGGGCCCCGGTGATGCTGTTCCACGGCACCCCCGGCAGCAGACTCGGGCCCGTCCCGCGGCCGATGACGCTGCACGCCTCCGGGATCCGGCTACTGACCTTCGACCGCCCCGGCTTCGGCGAGTCGGACCGCCAACCGGGCCGCACCGTCGCCTCCGTGGCGGCGGACGCCCGCACCGTCGCTGACGCCCTGGACATCGAACACTTCGCCGTCCTAGGCCGCTCCGGCGGCGGCCCCCACGCCCTCGCCTGCGCGGCCCTCCTCCCAGAGCGCGTGACCAAGGCGGCAGCCATGGTCGCCCTCGCCCCGCGCGACGCAATGGGCACCGCCTGGTTCGCCGGCATGACCCCGGGCAACGTCGAGGCCTACACCCAGGCCCTCACGAACCCCGAGGCGCTCCGCCGCGTCCTGGACGACCGCGCCGCCCGCATCCGAGCCGACCCCACAAGCCTGCTGGCGAACATCGACGAAGGACTGGAACCCGCAGACCGAGCCGTCATCCGCCAAGCGAACATCCGCCACGAACTCGTCGCGGCATACGCGGCAGCCGTGTCCCGCTCCGCAGACGGCTGGTACGACGACGCCCTCGCCCTCGCAGCCCCCTGGGGCTTCGACCCAGCGGACATCCGCGTCCCGGTCTACCTGTGGCACGGCGCCGAGGACCGCTTCTCCCCAGCCAGCCACACGCGATGGCTGGGCGAGCGAATCCCACGCGCAACGGTCGACCTGGAACCGCGCGCCTCGCATTTCAGCGCACTGCTGCGGATGCCCCAGGTGATCGTGTGGTCGGGCGCGCGGGTGTCGTGGGACGCGGCGGTGGCGCTTGGGGGTAGGGGCTGGCGTGGCGGTGGTGCTGGCTGCTGGGTGAGTTGAGTCGGCGCCTAAAGAACGACCACAGGTGACAAGCCGGTGCGGTGATGAGTCGGGGCCCGCGAGTCAGTGCCCTGGCGAGCGGTCACCTTGGCGAACTGTGGCCTCAGCGAGCGGCCACAGTGACAAGCCGGCGCTTTGGCCTGTTGCTGTGTTGGTGCGCGGGGACTTGGCGAGTCGCGGTCTTAGAGCGACCGAGGATAGGCGTGGGGCGCGCTCTTGGTAACTCAGGGATTTGACAGGCAGGCACGGGCCTGATGGTTTCGGAGTTCTCTACGCTCTGTAACCGTCGGAGCGCCCGTGCCTGCCATGCCATCATCTCTTCTCGACCCCCTGTGGGACCAGTTCTCGGCGCTGCTACCCGACCGTCCCGAGTTCGATCCGAACCACCCTCTGGGCTGCCACAAGCGTCGGATACCTGATGAGATGGTGTTCCGGCTGGTCGTCGAGGCCTTGGTGCACGGCTCGGGCTACGAGCGGAT
>NZ_JAACYW010000126.1 GCF_015356825.1 Catenulispora rubra
GGCGGCGGCAGCACAATGCCGGGCTGGCGATGGTCGGTGCGGGGGTGGAGGCGGATGCCGTGATCATGAGCATGATGGCCGACACGGCTTCCGAGGCGGTGGCGGTCTGATGGCGATGCTTGGCGATGTGGCCACTATGTTGATGCATCCGTTCCCGGCGACCACGACATTCGGTCCGGTTCGAAACCGCGTGCTGCCGGGTTTGGCGGCGCGCGGTGCGGCGGACCATGTCGCCCTGACCTTCGACGACGGCCCGGACCCGAACTCGACACCGCGCTTCCTGGAGCTGCTGGCGGCGCGGGACGTGCACGCGACGTTCTTCCTGCTCGGCTCGATGGCCGAGCGCGCGCCGGGGCTGGTCCGGAAGATCCAGGCGGCCGGGCACGAGATCGGTGTGCACGGCTGGCACCACCAGAGCCTGCTGTTCCGCCGCCCCCGGGCGACCGACCAGGACCTGACCCGGGCCCGCGACCTCCTCGCCGATCTGACCGGGGAGCAGCCGACACTGTTCCGGCCGCCTTATGGGGTCATGACCGCCTCGGCGCACCGCACCGCCCGGCGACTGGGGCTGCGTCCGACACTCTGGACCAGCTGGGGCGAGGACTGGACGGCGCGCGCCACCCCGGGCAGCGTCCATCGCCAAGTCACCAAGGACCTGCACGGCGGCGGCACGATCCTGCTCCACGACACCGACTGCACCGCCAAGCCCGGCTCCTGGCACGCCACGCTCGGCGCCGTGCCGCTGCTGCTCGATCACTGCGAGGAGCGCGGCTGGGCGGTCGGGCCGCTCCGCGAGCACGGTCGGCTGTGAGAGCTCCGGCACGCTGCGCCGGTCAGCGATCAACCGCGAGCCGGCTTGGGCGCGAGAAGTCGGCCTGCCTCGCGAGCACCGCCGGGCCGGGTGTGATGGTCGCCCGGATACGGCATCCGGGCGACTCCATCCGAGTGAGGGCCCTGTCTGCTTGTCGGTCTTATCGGTGTTATTCAGTGTTATTCAGTGCTCGGCGTCGCCCTCGGCGGCCTGCACCAGCTCCACCAGCACCCCGTGCGCGTCCTTCGGGTGCAGGAAGTTGATCGAGGACCCCATGCTCCCGCGCCGCGCCTCGGGGTACAGCGAGCGGATGCCCTTGCCGACGATGTCGGTGGTCGTGGCCGTGACGTCGGCGGTGCCGAAGGCGACGTGGTGCACGCCCTCGCCGTTCTTCGCCATCCACTTCGCGATGGCCGAGTCCTCGCGGGTCGGCTCCAGCAGCTGCAGGTAGCTGGCGCCGCCGTCGCCGGTGTCGTTGATCTTCAGCATCGCCTCGCGGACGCCCTGCTCCTCGTTGACCTCCGAGTGGAAGACCTCGAAGCCGTAGGTCGCGCGGTAGAACTCGACGGTCTCGTCGAGGTTCCGGCACGCGATGCCGATGTGGTCGATGCGGGTCAATGGGGAAGACAGTGAAGACGACATGGGGACATCCTCCAGGGTGGGTCTAAAGCGCGCGCCGGGTTGTGTCGAAGACGACACCCTAAGCTACTGACGAGTAATTTACTGCTGACTAGGCTGGTGGCCAGCACCAAGCTCCACTTTCCCCTCACCCTCGCAGACACTGGAGAGCATCGTCGTGAGCGCTACCAAGTCGGTGATCGTCGCAGGCGCGCGGACCCCCATGGGCCGCCTGCTCGGCTCCCTGAAGAACTTCTCCGGCGCCGACCTCGGCGGCGTCGCGATCAAGGCGGCGCTGGCGCGCGCCGGGGTCGCGCCCGAGCAGGTGCAGTACGTGATCATGGGCCAGGTGCTGCAGGCCGGGGCCGGGCAGATCCCGGCGCGGCAGGCGGCCGTGTCCGCGGGCATCCCGCTGACCACGCCGGCGATCACCATCAACAAGGTCTGCCTGTCCGGGCTGGACGCGATCGCGCTGGCCGACCAGCTGATCCGGGCCGGCGAGTTCGACATCGTGGTGGCCGGCGGCCAGGAGTCCATGACCAACGCCCCGCACCTGCTGCCGAAGTCGCGTGAGGGCTTCAAGTACGGCGCCGTCGAGATGCTCGACGCCATGGCCTACGACGGCCTGACCGACCCCTGGGAGAACATCCCGATGGGCGAGTCGACCGAGAAGCACAACGCCCGCCTGGGCATCGAGCGCGCGCCGCAGGACGAGTTCGCCGCCCGCTCGCACCAGCGCGCCGCCGCCGCGCAGAAGAACGGCGTCTTCGAGGCCGAGATCACCCCGGTGTCGATCCCGCAGCGCAAGGGCGACCCGATCCTGTTCGCCACCGACGAGGGCATCCGGCCCGACACCACCGTGGAGAGCCTGGCCGGTCTGCGTCCGGCGTTCACCAAGGACGGCACCATCACCGCCGGCACCTCCTCGCAGATCTCCGACGGCGCGGCGGCCGTGGTCGTGATGTCGAAGGCCAAGGCCGAGGAGCTGGGCCTGGAGTGGATCGCCGAGATCGGCGCGCACGGCAACGTCGCCGGTCCCGACACCTCGCTCCAGTCGCAGCCCTCGAACGCCATCCGGCACGCCCTGGGCAAGCAGGGCCTGACCGTGGCCGACCTGGACCTGATCGAGATCAACGAGGCCTTCGCGGCGGTCGGCGTGCAGTCCATGGAGGACCTCGGCGTCGACGAGGAGATCGTCAACGTCAACGGCGGCGCCATCGCGCTGGGCCACCCGATCGGCATGTCCGGCGCGCGCCTGGTGCTCAGCCTGGCCCTGGAGCTCCAGCGGCGTGGCGGCGGCACCGGCGCGGCGGCGCTGTGCGGCGGCGGCGGTCAGGGCGACGCGCTGATCATCACCGTGCCGAAGCGCGGCTGACCCCGGCGCGGATAGGATCACCGGCCGTGGCTGGCAATGACGTGACGGATCTCGTCGAACGCGCCCGCAAGGGCGACCCGCGCGCGGTGGCGCGGCTGATCTCCCACGTGGAGGACGGCTCCCCGCTGCTGCGCGAGGTGATGGCCGCGCTGACGCCGTACGCCGGCAACGCGTACGTCGTCGGCCTCACCGGCTCGCCCGGCGTCGGCAAGTCCACGTCCACGTCCGCGCTGGTCACGGCGCTGCGCGCACAGGGCAAGCGGGTCGGCGTGCTGGCCGTCGACCCCTCCTCGCCGTTCTCCGGCGGCGCGCTGCTCGGCGACCGGGTCCGGATGCAGGAGCACGCCACCGACCGGGACGTCTACATCCGCTCCATGGCCTCGCGCGGGCACCTCGGCGGCCTGTCGGCATCGACGCCGCAGGCGGTGCGGGTGCTGGACGCCGCGGGCTGCGACGTGGTGCTGATCGAGACGGTCGGCGTGGGGCAGTCCGAGGTGGAGATCGCCGCGACCGCCGACACCTCGGTGGTGCTGCTGGCCCCGGGCATGGGCGACGGCATCCAGGCGGCCAAGGCCGGGATCCTGGAGATCGGCGACGTGTTCGTGGTGAACAAGGCCGACCGGGACGGCGCCGACGCGACCGCCCGGGAGCTGGGCCACATGCTGGCGCTGGGGGAGTCCCGCTCGCCCGGCGACTGGCGGCCGCCGATCGTGAAGACGGTCGCCTCGGCCGGCCAGGGCATCGAGGAGTTCGTCGAGGCGCTGGACAAGCACCGCGGCTGGCTGGAGGAACACGGGAAGCTCACCGAGCGGCGTCAGTACCGGGCCTCGGTCGAGATCGAGGGCATCGCGCTGGCGGCGCTGCGCGCGCGGATCGGCGACCTGCGGGGCGACCGGCGGCTGTCGGTGCTCGCCGAGCGGGTCGTGGGGCGGGAGCTGGACCCGTATTCGGCCGCTGACGAGTTGGTGGCCGGGGTCGGGGCCTGACGCAGAAGGCGCCGGCTGCTCGGCAGCCGACGCCTTCTTGCTCAACGCCTTGTTAAGGGTTACTTCTTCAGCGACTTGTGCAGCCAGAACGGCCCGGTCGGGATCACCGAGGCGATGAGCACCACGAGGAAGCGCTTGGCGTCCCAGTTGTGCGCCTGCTTCACGTCGTAGGCCAGCGCCAGGTAGGCCAGGAACAGCAGGCCGTGGATCATGCCGAAGACCATCGTCGCGGCCGGCATGTGCGCGGCGTACTTCAGCGGCATCGCGACGCACAGCAAGATCAGGAACGAGATACCCTCCGCCAGCGACACCACGCGGAAGCGCGCGAGCTTGGTGTCCTCGGCGGTCGTCACATCGGCAGTCGTCACGGAGGTCCTCGCAGTTCAGGGTTATCACCGACAAGTGCCGGTATATCCCGGGCAGAATACCCGACCTGGTACCACGGCTCTGCGGCTCCCCCTACTCTGGCTCCATGCGTGACTGGAACAGGCGCCATTGTGCGCGTCGGGGGCATGAGACCTACGCACCGGTCGGATCCGGGGTGGAGACGGAGCTGGCCGCGAGACTTCAGGTGGGGACCGTCCACGGGCAAGCGTGGCGGTGCCTGCGATGCGGGGACTTCGTCATAGGGGAGCCCAAGGGCAGCGGGCCGGCGGATCGGGCGCCGATCGTGCCGCGGGGCAAGGCGTTGCGGGACTTGTTCATCCTGCGGCTGCTGGCCGTCGAGCGGATCGTCCGCGGCGTGGTGATCATGCTGATCGCCTGGGCGGTGTGGAAGTTCGGCAGCAGCCAGAACGCGGTGCAGCGGCTCTTCGAGTCGGACCTGACGGCGTTCAAGCCGTTCGCGAACCACTTCGGGTGGGACGTGGAGCACGCGAGCATCGTCGAGCGGGTCCGGAAGACGTTCAACTACAGCCCGAAGTCGATCCACACGGTGGCGCTGCTGCTCGGCGGCTACGCGCTGCTGGAGACGGTCGAGGGCGTCGGGCTGTGGCTGGCCAAGCGGTGGGGCGAGTACCTGACCGCGGTCGGCACGTCGATCTTCCTGCCGCTGGAGCTCTGGGACGGCTACAACAAGGTGCACGAGCACAAGTCCTACATCTTCGCGATCTGCACCTTCACGGTCAACGTCGCGGCCGTGGTGTACCTGCTGGTCTCCAAGCGGCTGTTCGGGATCCGCGGCGGCGGCAAGGCGTTCGAGGCGCAGAAGCACGCCGAGTCGCTGATGACGGTGGAGCTGGCGGCGTGCGACGACGCGGCGCGCGCGGCGGGCGCGTTCCCGGGCCAGTACGCGCTGGACGAGACGGTGACGTTGGCCGCGATGCCCGCTCAGACGGCGCCGCCGATGCCCCAGCCCACACCACCGATGCCCCAGCCCGTGCAGCCGATGCCCCAGCCCGCACCGCCGCTCAGGCAGACGGCCGAGACCGTGGTCCTCACCACCTTGCCGACCACCCCGCCGACCACCCTGCCAACCACCCTGCCCACCCGGCCCCCGACCGATCCGAACGTCGGCAACGGGCAGTAGCCACCGAAGCACCTGTACAGCGTTTCCCGCTCGGCCCGCCGCGTCCTTCACCAGGTCGGCGGGCCGAGCCCGTTTCACGTTCAACCACTGCCGTAGGCTGGAAGCATGACCGCCGAGGGTACCGCCGAACCAGCCTGGCTCGACCAGACCGAGCAGGCCGTCTGGCGTCAGTACATCTCGGTGATGCGCCTGCTCCCGGACCGCCTGAACGCCAGCCTGTCCCGGGGCCACGGCCTGACCCTGATCGACTACGAGGTCCTGGCCCGCCTCTCCGAAGCCCCGCTCCGCCGCATCCGGATGACCGAGCTGGCCGAGGGCGCCCTGCTCTCCAAGAGCCGCCTGTCCCACCAGATCAGCCGCATGGAGAAGGAAGGCCTGGTCCGCCGCGAACCCTGCGAGACCGACGGCCGCGGCTTCTTCGCCGTCCTGACCGACCAGGGCTGGGAGAAGCTGCTGGCCGCGGTCCCCACGCACGTCGCGGACGTGCGCGAGGCGTTCATCACGCCGCTGAGCCGCGAGCAGCTGGACACGCTGGGGGAGATCCTGGACGTGATCAGCAAGGGACTGGAGCCGGGGCGGGGCTGACGGCGGTCGCCACTCAGCCCTGCGCGCGTGCCGCCACATCGCCGGCGAGCGCGTAAGCTGCCTCGACTTGCAGCCCTCCCCGACCGCTGTCACGGTGACGACTGTGACCTCCGCCACGGAAGACCCGGAACCGGACCCTGGCGCGGCGGTGGCCGTCGATCCCGACGAGCTCCCCGAGGCACACTCCAGCATCCCCGGGATCGCGGGGCTTTCCGAGCGGCACAAGTACCGGGCGCTCGCGGTGTGCCTGCTCGTCGGCTTCATGACGTTGCTCGACGTCTCCATCGTCAACGTCGCGCTGCCCTCCATGCAGAAGGGTCTGCACGCCACGCCCGCGGACCTGTCGTGGGTGGTCTCCGGGTACGCCCTGACCTTCGGCCTCATCCTTGTGCCGTCCGGTGTCTTCGGGGACATGGTCGGGCGGCGGACGGCGTTCCTGGTCGGACTGGCCGCGTTCACCGTCGCCTCGGGGTTGTGCGGGATCGCGCCGGGGGCGGCGTTCCTCGTCGTGGCGCGGTTGGTGCAGGGGTTCGCTTCGGGCATTCTCGGGCCGCAGATCTCCGGGCTGATCCAGGAGATGTTCTCCGGGGCGGCGCGGGCTCGGGCGTTCGGGTACTTCGGGGCGACGGTGGGGTTGGCGACGGCGATCGGGCCGCTGGTCGGCGGGCTGCTGATCGCCGCCGGGGGCGAGGACCACGGCTGGCGCTGGGTGTTCTTCGTCAACCTGCCGATCGGGGTCGTCGCGTTCGTCCTCGCGCTGCGGCTGATCCCGGGATGTGTCGGGTGCGGGCGGATCGGGACGAAGGGGCGCATCGACTGGGTCGGGGTGGCGCTGTTGGGCGCCTCCGTGGTCGCGATCATGCTGCCGCTGGTGCAGGAGCAGCAGTGGAAGGGCCGCGGCAAGTGGTGGCTGGTGGTGCTCGGCGTGCTGCTGGCCATCGCCTTCGCGCAATGGGAGCGCCGGATCGCCGCCTCCGGCCGCACGCCGCTGGTCCCGCCGGCGCTGGTCCGCATCCGCTCCTACACCCGCGGCAGCGTCCTCGGCCTGCTCTACTTCGCCGGCTTCACCACGATCTTCTTCATCTTCACGCTCTTCGTGCAGAACGGCCTGCACTACAGCGCCCTGGAAGCCGGCCTGGCCACCACCCCCTTCGCCCTCGGCTCGGCGGTGAGCGCCACCCTCGGCGGACGCCTGGTCGGCAAGCACGGCCGCCCGCTGGTCATCCTCGGCATCGTCCTGGTGACGGTGGCCACCGGCGCCGCCATCCTGGTCGTGCACTGGGTCCACGGCCGCGGCGCGGGCGTCGCGACCGCCGGCCCGCTGCTGGTCGCCGGCATCGGCTCCGGCCTGGTCATCGCCCCCAACCTCGCGCTGTCGCTGTCCGAGGTCCCGGTGGCGCGCGCGGGCACGGCCGGCGGCGTCATGCAGACCGCGCAGCGCCTGGGCTCCGCGCTCGGCATCGCCTGCGTCGGCGCGGTCTTCTTCTCCCGTGTCGGCCACGGCAAGGGCTTCGCCAACGCCTTCCAGGCCGGCGCCGTCGTCGCGATCTGCTTCGAGGCCGGCGCGCTGGTGGTCGCGGTCGCCGACTGGCGCAGCCGCCGCGCCGGCACGAGCGGTACCAGCGGTACCAGCGGTACCAGCGGTACCAGCGGTACCAGCGGTACCAGCGGCACGGTCGGCACAAGCGGCACGGCCTCCAACGACCCCGCCTGACAAGCTGGAGCGATGAACGAGGACGCCCTCAACCGCATCGCCGAGCTGGTCTCCCAACGCCCCGGACGCGCCCAACTGCACGTCCTGCACCACGGAGCGCCGATCCTCGACGTCTGCCTGAGATGCGACCCCGACACTCCGTTCCTCCTGTGGTCCACCGGAAAACCGTTCACCGCGATGGCCGTCCACCTCCTCGCCGAACGCGGCGACCTCGACCTCGACGCCCCGATCGCCGACCACTGGCCCGAATACGGCCGCTCCGGCAAGCACGCCGTGACGCCCCGCCACGTGCTCACCCACTCCACTGGCGCGCCCCTGTCGACCTGGCACGTCGTCGGAGACGCCCTGATCATGCACGACTGGGACCGCTCGGCCCGCGCGGCCGCCGCGGCGAAACCGAAGACGGAGCCGGGCCGGTCCTCGGCGTACCACATCCTCAGCCACGGCTTCATCCTCGGCGAGCTCCTCCAACGCGTCACCGGAACACCGCTCGCCGAGTATCTGAGGACTGAGATGTTCGCTCCGGCCGGGCTGGAGGACACCACCCTCGGACTCCCGCCGTCCGCATGGGACGAGCGAACCGTCCTGGAACTGTCCAGAGCCCCGCGAACCTCGTTCCCGGACCGCCTGAAGGTGGCCCGCTTCGACAAGAAGTTCGTCCGCACCGCCCCGATCCCTGCCGCGACCGTCCATTCCACGGCCCGCGACGTCGCACGGTTCCATCAACTACTCCTGAACGGCGGCAGCGTCGACGGCGTCACCGTGTTCAAGCCGGAAACCGTGCAGGAGGCGCTGAAACCCGCCTTCACCGACGCCGAGGCCATGCGCGTCGACCCGATCATCGGCCACGCCGTCCGCTGGTCCGCGGGCTTCCAACTCGGCTGGGGCGCGCTGCCGATCGAGACCGCCCAACCCTTCGGGCGCACCGCGGGCACGGAAGTCTTCGGCCACAACGGCAGCAACTACTGCAACGCCTGGGCCGACCCCGAGCACGACCTCGTGGTCGCCTACCTGTCGAACCACATGGCCCCGCGCGGTTCGGCGCTCGCCTGGCAGACCGAGATCAGCGATCTGATCCGCACCGCGGTCAGCCGGCAAAGCTGATCACGGCAGTTTCGACCGCGCCTGCCCCTGCGCTCTGGCCTTCCTCGCCGCAGCCCGCTGTCCGGGCACGTAAGGCGGCACATAAGGCCGCGCCGCCGAAGGCGTCGCCACCCACGGCACGAACGGCCACGCCGCCGACAGCACCAGCACCGCGACCCCGGCCAGCCCGAAGCCGATCGCCGCATAAGAGGCCCGCAGCAGCGCGGCGACCGCCGTCGCCGACACCAGCCCGAGCAGCGTCCAGTCCGGGATCCGGTTGCGGTGCAGGTTGATCGCGATCCGGTTGCGCAGCAGCCGGCGGATCCGCGGCCGTCCGAACACCGTCGCCGCGATCAGCCATACCGCGAGGTCCACCAGGTCGCCGGCGACGATGCGGTGCGGGTTCGCGTCGGAGTCGTGGGTGCGGCCGGCGAACGTGAACCGGGTGATCCGATCGCGCCAGACCAGCACCGGCATGGTGTCGCCCTCGGCCACCGAGCCCGACAGGTCTTCCGAGGAGCTCAGGACGACCGACGCTTCCTGGCCGCCGATCTTCGGGTCGAGGAAGGCCGAGGTGGTGTGGCCGTGGGCGTTCTTGCCGGTGTTCTTCGTGACGTCGACGAAGACCACGGTGGCGTCGGTGCGCAGCACGCAGCTCTCGGTCGCGTTCGTCACGCCCCGGCAGTACGGCGCGTGGTCGTAGGCGTTCTGGTCGCCCTGGTGAGCCGCAAGCTCCAGCGCCGCGTCCACGGTGAACACCGTGGCGAGAACTGCGACGACCGTGGCGACCGCCTTGCCGATCCAGCCCAGAACCCGCCCCGTTTTCGCCACGGCGGGAATCTTACGCGCAGGTCACAGGGATCGGACCTGGGGTTCTCGCGCGGCGTCCACTTCCCGGACGCGGCTGGAACGGTAGAGTCCACAGTGCGAGAATGAACGTCTCAAGCCAGCGTTTCAAGATCTTCATAGATAGATACAGATCTTCATAGATAGATACAGATCGGAGCCGCGCATGCCAGCCCTGCGGTCGCGTACCAGCACCCACGGACGCAACATGGCGGGGGCGCGCGCGCTTTGGCGGGCCACCGGCATGGGGGACGACGACTTCGGCAAGCCGATCGTCGCCATCGCCAACTCCTTCACCCAGTTCGTCCCGGGCCACGTGCACCTGCGCAACGTCGGCGAGATCGTCGCCGACTCGGTGAAGGAGGCCGGCGGCGTCGCCAAGGAGTTCAACACCATCGCCGTGGACGACGGCATCGCGATGGGCCACGCCGGCATGCTCTACTCGCTGCCCAGCCGCGAGCTGATCGCCGACGCCGTGGAGTACATGGTGAACGCGCACTGCGCCGACGCGCTGGTGTGCATCTCCAACTGCGACAAGATCACCCCCGGCATGCTGATGGCCGCGCTGCGCCTGAACGTCCCGACCGTGTTCGTCTCCGGCGGGCCGATGGAGGCCGGCAAGACCACGGCCATCGAGGGCGTGGTGCACTCCAAGATCGACCTGATCGACGCGATGATCGCCTCGGCCAACGACGCGGTCACCGACGAGCAGCTCGGCGGCATCGAGCGCTCCGCCTGCCCGACCTGCGGCTCCTGTTCCGGCATGTTCACCGCGAACTCGATGAACTGCCTGGTCGAGGCGCTGGGCCTGGGCCTGCCCGGCAACGGCTCGGTGCTGGCCACCCACGAGGCCCGGCGGCAGCTGTTCGAGCGCGCCGGCAGCACCGTCGTGGAGCTGGCGCGCCGCTACTACGACGGCGACGACGAGGCGGTCCTGCCGCGCGCCATCGCCACCCCGGCCGCGTTCGGCAACGCGATGGCCCTGGACGTGGCCATGGGCGGCTCCACCAACACCGTGCTGCACCTGCTGGCCGCCGCGCAGGAGGCCGGCGTCGGCTTCGGGCTGAAGGACATCGACCACGTCTCGCGCCGGGTGCCGTGCATCGCGAAGGTCGCGCCGAGCAGCCAGTTCCACATGGAGGACGTGCACCGCGCCGGCGGCATCCCGGCGATCCTCGGCGAGCTGCACCGCGGCGGGCTGCTGGACCCCGAGGTGCACTCGGTGCACGCGCCGACCCTGCAGACCTGGCTGGACGAGTGGGACGTGCGCGGCGGCAAGGCCTCCGAGGCCGCGACCGAGCTGTACCACGCGGCGCCCGGCGGCGTGCGCACCGTCGAGCCGTTCTCCACCGCGAACCGCTGGGCCAGCCTGGACACGGACGCCGAGAGCGGCTGCATCCGCGACATGGCGCACGCCTACACCAAGGACGGCGGCCTGGCCGTCCTGTGGGGCAACCTGGCGACCGACGGCGCGATCGTGAAGACCGCCGGCGTGGACGAGAAGATCTGGGAGTTCTCCGGGCCCGCGCGGGTCTTCGAGTCCCAGGACGACGCCGTCGAGGCGATCCTGGCCAAGAAGATCGTGGCCGGCGACGTCATCGTGATCCGCTACGAGGGTCCCAAGGGCGGCCCGGGCATGCAGGAGATGCTGTACCCGACGTCCTTCCTCAAGGGCACGGGCCTGGGCGCCAAGTGCGCGCTGGTCACCGACGGCCGCTTCTCCGGCGGCTCCTCGGGGCTGTCCATCGGCCACATCTCCCCGGAGGCGGCGTCCGGCGGCGTCATCGCGCTGGTGGAGGAGGGCGACACCGTGAAGATCGACATCGCCACCCGCACCCTGCACCTGGACGTCGACCCGGAGATCGTGGAGGAGCGCCGCGCGAAGCTGCTGGCCGACCTCGGCGGCTACCGGCCGCGCGAGCGCGACCGCCAGGTCTCGGTGGCTCTGCGCGCCTACGCCGCCCTGGCCTCCAGCGCCTCCACCGGCGGTGTGCGCGACCTCGGCCAAATCGGCGCCTGAGGATGGCCGGGCACCCCCTGCGGATCGGCGCGAAGCTGGTCCCGCAGGGCACCACCATCGCGGCACTGCGCGCCTTCTGGCGCCTCGCCGACGAATCAGGGTTCGACCACCTGTGGGTCTACGACCACCTGGCCGGGGCCGGAAACCTGGCCACCGTGACCGAGCCGGACCCGGCGATCGAGCTGTTCGACGGCTGGTCGCTGCTGGCCGCCATGGCCTCCGAGACCCGCCGGGCGCGCATCGGCGCCATGGTGACCGCGAACACCTTCCGCCACCCGGGACTGCTGGCCAAGATCGCCACCACCGTCGACCACCTGTCCGACGGCCGCCTGGAGTTCGGGATCGGCGCCGGCTGGTCCGAGTACGAGCACCGGATGCTGGGCATCGAGCTCGGCGGCGCGCGTCAGCGTATTGAGAAGCTGGACGAGGCGCTGCGGGTCGTCAAGGCCCTGTGGTCTCCGGAGGACTTCACCGACTTCGCCGGTGAGTACTACACCCTCGACAAGGCGGTGCACGCGCCCAAGCCGGTGCAGACCCCGCATCCGCCGATCTGGCTCGGCGGCACCGGCGAGAAGCGGATGCTGAAGCTGGTGGCCGAGCAGGCTGACGTCTGGAACACCGTCAACCACGACGGTGTCGAGGAGGCCGCGCGGCTCTCCGGCGTCCTGGACCGCTGGTGCGCCGAGGTCGGCCGGGACCCCGGGGAGATCCGGCGCTCGGTGCAGCTGCGGCCGGACCCGCGCCGGGTGGTGGACGACGTCGCGCCGTGGCTGGACGCCGGCTTCACCGAGATCGTGCTGTTCTTCGCACCGGAGCAGCCGCTCGCCGACCTGGAGAAGGTCGCCGAGCGGCTGCCGACGCTACGTGCTCTGATTTAAATCTTCAGAGCGTCAGTTGACGTTCAGAGCGGTGTCGTCCACCACGAAGGACGTCTGCAGCGAGGCGTCCTCGGTGCCGGTGAACTTCAGGGTGACGGTCTGGCCGATGTAGCTGGCCAGGCTGAAGGAGTGCTGGGTGTAGCCGCTGGCGGCGTTCAGGTTGCTGTAGGTGGCCAGGGTGCCGAGCACGGTGCCCGAGGAGTTCAGGACCTGGACCGACAGTTTGTCGTAGGCCGTGGTGGTCGTGGTCTCCGCGGTGTCGATGTGCAGCCAGAAGGAGAAGTTCGCCGTCTTGCAGGTGGAGGCGATGCTGACCTTCTGGGACAGGGTGTCGGTGTGGGTGGTGCCGTAGCCGTCGAGCCAGGCGTCGTAGCTGCCGGAGTGGGCGGGCTCGGAGGTGGTGTCGCTGTTGATGACACCGGAGGTCGCGGTCCACGGGGACGCGCTACCGGTCTCGAAGCCGGGGTTGCCCAGCAGCTGGGCCGCGGTGCAGCCGCCGCCACCGGAGGGGTTGACCGTCCAGGAGAAGGTCGTGGAGCCGGAGGCGGTGCCCGAGGACGCGGTCACAGTCACCGACGAGGTGCCGGTGCCGCTCGGGGTGCCGGTGATGGCGCCGGAGGAGCTGATCGACAGGCCGGCCGGGAGACCGGAGGCCGAGTAGGTCAGCGACTTGCCGGCCGAGTCGGAACCGGAGATCTGCAGGGTGCTGATGGCAGTGCCCTGAGTCGAGGTCTGGTTGCCGGGGTTGGACACGGAGACCGTCTCAGTGCCGCCCTGCGGGTTCACCGTCCAGCTGAACGACGTGGTGCCGCTCGCGGTGCCCGAGGACGCGGTCACGGTCACCGACGAGGTGCCGGTGCCGCTGGGGGTGCCGGTGATGGCGCCGGAGGAGCTGATCGACAGGCCGGCCGGCAGCCCGGTGGCGGAGTAGGTCAGCGACTTGCCGGCCGAGTCCGAACCCGAGATCTGCAGGGTGCTGATGGCAGTGCCCTGCGTCGAGGTCTGGTTGCCCGGGTTGGTCACCGAGACCGTCTCGGTGCTGCCGTGGTTCACGATCGGATGCGAGATGGCGCAGGCGTTGGTGTCGTTGGACCACGAGGCCTGCTCGGAGTAGGTGCCGAAGGAGCCGAACGAGATGTTCGCGGCGCCGCCGGCGGTGCCGGGGGAGAGCCAGGCGCACTCGTCGGAGTTCTCCTGGCCGTTGAAGGACGAGCCGGACACGTGGTTGGTCCAGCCGCCCGCCGGGTTCTGGTCCGACAGCGTCTCGTGCCACTCGTGGCCCAGCGTGATGCTGTAGCCGTCGGTGGTGCCGGGGGAGTTCACGAAGCCGACGCCGCAGCCGGAGCCGGAGTCGATGTTGTACGGCTGGTTGGAGAACGCGAAGTCGCCGACGTCGGAGGACACGGCGCCGCCGGTGAGGGTGGAGTCGCCGTTGTAGTCGTGCCACGCGCAGTACTGGCCCTGGTAGTTGTCAGGGTTCGTACCCGTCGGGGACAGGATCACGTAGTACGAGTGGCGGTTGGACGCGGCGGTGGTGTTGCCGAAGTGGTGCGCCGCGGCCAGGGCTTCCTGGCCCAGCTGGTTCCCGCTCGCGGCCGACGGGGAGGCCTGCGAGTTGTCGTACCAGACGCCGGCGAGCACGCCGCCGCTCTGGTAGGGCACGAACTGGGAGGCCGGCAGGTTGCTCGGGCAGGCGACCGCGCCGGAGGACACGCCGGAGCCGTCACACCATTGCGTGAGGTCCGCGGACCACAGCTCGTTGTTGGTGCCTATGCCCTTGAACATCTGCTGGGCGACGCCCGCGGCGCCAGCTGAGTCGCTGGAGAACTTGGCGTTCCCGTTGGAGTCGGTGCTCTGCGTTCCCCACTGGTTGCCGTAGAAAACAAGGTAGACCTGGGACTTGGCGCCCGACATGACACCGGTGCCGTCGATGCCGCCGCCGTAGGACAGCGTCTCCGGGCCGGTCGCCGCATTGGTGGCGTTGGTGCTGGGGTGCGAAGCGCTCCAGGCCTTCGCCTTCTGGTTCTGCTGGATGGTGGGGACGGCCCCGTGCCGGTAGGGGTGGCCGTACGTGGGGTCATACGGGTTCTGGGTGGTGGTGCCGGAAGTGGTGCTGGAGTCGGCGCCGGAGGGCGATGTCATCGCCGCTCCGTTCGCGGCGGTGGCGAACAGCGTGATCGCCGCTGCGGCAAGGCCTGCCGCCGCTCTCAGTGGGACCCGGTGCACGTGGTTTTCCTCTCCGAACCGGTTCACGGTCCAGTCTTGGAGGGTGGGGTATAAGGACACGTACCGACCGGGAAATTAGGGGGCTTTCGGTTCGCCGTCAACGCACATCGCCGGTAAATATTCTGTAAACCTGGGGAACCGCCGTCAGAATTCGCGTGCGGAGGGCTTGCCGCAAGGGGTGGGTAAGGGCATCGCAAGAGGTTCGTTTGACGGTGAAGACCGAGGTCAACATGTGGAGACAGCATCAAGGCCCGCTGATCCCGGGGATCAGCGGGCCTTGATATTCAGAGCAAACTCAGAGGTTTCAGAGAAGTGGCCTGAAGACCCTGTCCCGCCGACCTCGTGAAAAGATCAAGCGGAAAAAGATCAAGCGGATCAAGCCTGTCCTTCGTCGTCCACCCGGACCGTGCCGATCCCGGCCTCGGTGAGCCCGGGGAGGATCTTCTCGGCGTCGCCCTCGATCACCACCACCGCGTGCTCGGGGAACAGCCGCTTGGCCGCGGCGGCGTCCACCTCGTCCTTGGACAGCTGCGTGTACTCGGTGTACTTGCGGGTGTAGTAGTCGTCCGGCAGCCCGAACTCCACGATCTGCGCCAGCGCGCCGCCGACCGAGCCGGGGGTCTGCAGCGCGATCGGCAGCGAGCCGGTCCGGTAGGCCTTCGTCGAGGCCAGCTCGTCGTCGGTCACCCCGCCGGCCTTGATGCGCTCGATCTCGGCCAGGGCGTCCACCGCGGCGTCGGCGGTCACCTCGGTGTGGACCGAGGCCGTCGCCGAGAACACGCCGCTGTCGCGGTTCAGGTCGAAGCCGCCGCGCGCGCCGTAGGTGTAGCCCTTCACCTCGCGCAGCTGGTGGTTCAGCCGCGAGTTGAAGGTGCCGCCGAGGATCGTGGCCATGGCCTCGATCGCCGTGTAGTCCGGGGTGTCGCGGCGCGGCGCGTGGTGCGCGATGGCCAGCACGGACTGCACGGAGCCGGGCCGGTCCACCACCAGGATCTCGCGGTCCACCAGGTCGCGGGCGCCGGTCGGGGCCGGCGGCGTGACCTCCGGGGCGGCCTGGCCGAGCAGGATCTCGCCGAGCGCGGCGACGTCCACCCCCGACAGGTCGCCGGCCAGCAGCAGGGTGCCGCCGAGGGCCAGGTGCGCGCCGTGGAACGCGCGGACGTCGTCCAGTGTCAGGGCGCTGACGGAGGCGACGGTCCCGGTGTCCTGCTTGCTGTAGCGGCTCTCCGGCAGGTACAGCCCGCGGTTCAGGGCCTCGTTGGCGCGGGTGCCGGGCATCGCCCAGGCGGTGGTCAGCTTGGCGACGCGGTCGCCGCGGACCCGGTCGAAGTCGTTCTCGGCCAGCCGGGGCCGGCGCAGCGCCTCGGCGAGCAGCGCTACCGCGGCGGCGAGCCGGTCCACCGGCGCCTGCACCCCGACCCGGAGCACGTCGGCGTCGACCGAGCCGGACCAGGAGGCGCCCAGGGATTCCAGGGCCAGGGCGAAGTCGTCGCCGCTCTTGAGCTCCGTGCCCTCGCGCAGCAGGTCCGCCGTGATCTTGCCGACGCCCTCCTTGCCCTCCGGCTCCCGGACGAATCCGGCCTCCAGCAGCACGCCGGCGTAGGCCATGCGCTGGCCCGGCAGGTGCGCGGCGACGATCTGGCCGCCGGGCAGCGTGGTGCGGGTGACGGCCGGGAACTCGTAGGGGCGCGGGGGCCCGCCGGCCGGGCGCTCGGTGACCAGGGTGTTGGTGCTCATGCGTCGGCCTCCTGGGCGTCCTGGGCGTCGTTGGCGCCGGCGTCCCCGTCGGTCTCGGCGTCCGGGGTCGCGTTCGTCACGTACTCGATGACGACGCGGTTGTCGTCGGGAAGGATCAGGGCGGCGGTGCGCTGCATGTCCTCGGTGGTGACCGCCTCCAGACGCGCCAGGTACTCGCGCACGATCTTCGGGTCGCGCTCCAGGGTCGCGTACTGGCCGAGCAGGTCGGCCCGCCCCCCGAGCTCGCTGACGGCCCGCAGCCAGTCGCTGGTGAGCAGCGCCTTGGCGCGGCCGAGTTCGGCCTCCGACACCGGCTCGGAGCCGTCGGCCAGGCCGTCCAGCACGGCGGTGAACTCCCGCTCCACCTCGGTGGCCTCGACGCCGTCGCGCGGGCTGAACAGGGCGAAGAAGACCGAGGCGCCGTAAGCCAGATTCCACACCGAGGTGTAGGACTCCTCGCGCTGCGCGAGGTTCTTCTCGGTGACCAGCTTGCGGTACAGCCGCGAGCCGCGGCCGCGGCCGAGGACGGTGGCCAGGACCTCGACGGCGGTGAAGTCCGGGTGCCGGGAGTCCGGGGCGCGGAACATCATGAACGTCATCGGGCGCGGCACCGAGTCGTCCGGCTCCACCCGGCGCTTGGTCTCGCCGATCTTGATCTGCGGCAGCGTGCCGTCCGGCGCGGCCGGGATGTCGCCGTGCCGCTGGATCCCGCCGAAGTACTTCTCCGCCAGGCGCACGACCTCCTCGGCGTCGACGTCGCCGGCGACGGTGAGCACCGCGTTGTTCGGCGAGTAGTAGACCGCGTTGAAGTCCTGGAAGTCCTCCAGGGCCGCTTCCTGCAGCTCGTCCATCGAGCCGATGGTGGTGTGGTGGTACGGGTGGCCCTCGGGGAAGGTGAGCTGGAGGGCGTATTCCACCCAGCGGCCGTAGGGCGGGTTGTCGTAGCGCTGGCGCCGCTCGTTCTTCACGACCTCGCGCTGGTTGTCCAGGGTGTCCTGGGTCAGGGCCAGCGAGCCCATGCGGTCGGCCTCCAGCCACAGCGCCAGCTCCAGCTGCGAGGAGGGCATGACCTGGAAGTAGTTGGTGCGGTCGGGGCTGGTGGTGGCGTTGATCGCGGCGCCGCCGGCCGCCGTCACCCACTCGAAGTGCTCGCCCTTGGCCACGTGCGACGATCCCTCGAACATCAAGTGCTCGAACAGGTGCGCGAAGCCGTGTTTCCCGGTCCGCTCGTGGCGTGAGCCCACGTCGTACCAGAGGTTGACCGCCGCGATCGGCGTGGTGGGATCGGCGCTGACCACGACGCGCAGTCCGTTGTCGAGCACTGCTTCGTGGATCGGCCAGGGGAATGACGCGGCGGCGGCCTTCTCGGCCTCTGGCTTACCCGGTTCGCTCTTGACCTCTGTCACGTTTGCCAGTCAACGCGATCGGTCGGCGGTTCGTCCACTCAACGCGCAGACCGTCCGCTGTAGGGGAACACCCCGCGCGCCGGGAGCGACTAACGTAACCGCGTGCCCAAGGACCACAGCCTCAACTTCGATCCGATCGAGCGCGCCTTCCAATCGTGGACGGATCGCTGGGGTGAGTCGACCTCGATGCTCGCCATCACCTCGGTCATGCGGGCCCAGCAACTGCTGCTGGCCAGGGTGGACGCGATCGTCAAGCCCTACGAGCTCACCTTCGCCCGGTACGAGGCGCTGGTGCTGCTGACGTTCAGCCGGGCCGGATCGCTGCCGCTGTCGAAGATCGGGCAGCGCCTACAGGTGCACCCGACGTCGGTCACCAACATCATCGACCGGCTGGAGAAGTCGGGTCTGGTGGCCCGGCGCCCCAATCCCGACGACGGCCGCGGCACCTTGGCCGAGATCACCGCCAAGGGGCGCGAAGTCGTCGAGGACGCGACCCGCGACCTGATGGCCGCCGAGTTCGGGATAGGGGCGCTGAGCGCGGAACAGCACCGGTCGCTGTTCGAAGTGCTGCGGGAGCTGCGGGTCGCGGCCGGCGACTTCGAGGTCTAGAGAGTCCGGTTCGAGGTCTAGAGAGTCCGGGTTGCCTGCTCGGCGGACTCCTGTTCGCATTTAGTAGGACGTCCTAGTAAAATCTCGGGGTATGGACTCCGAGCAGATCTCCGCAGGCCGCGACCGCTGGCAGGCACGCTACGACGCCGCGCGCAAGCGGGTCGCCGATTTCACCACGATCTCCGGCACCGACGTCGAGCCGGTCTACGGCCCGCCGGAGGGTTCCGAGGTCCCCGGCTTCGAGCGCATCGGGTGGCCGGGGGAATTCCCCTACACGCGCGGGATCCACCCGACCGGGTACCGCGGCAAGCCGTGGACCATTCGGCAGTTCGCCGGCTTCGGCAACGCCGAGCAGACCAACGAGCGCTACCGGATGATCCTGGCCAACGGCGGCGGCGGGCTGTCCGTGGCCTTCGACATGCCGACGCTCATGGGCTACGACTCCGACTCCGGCCGCGCCCTCGGCGAGGTCGGGCACTGCGGCGTCGCCATCGACTCCGCCGCCGACATGGAGGTGCTGTTCAAGGACATCCCGCTGGGCGACGTCACCACTTCGATGACGATCAGCGGCCCGGCCGTCCCGGTGTTCTGCATGTACCTGGTCGCCGCCGAGCGTCAGGGCGTGGACATCGGCCGGCTCAACGGCACGCTCCAGACCGACATCTTCAAGGAGTACATCGCGCAGAAGGAGTGGCTGTTCGACCCCGAGCCGCACCTGCGCCTGATCGGCGACCTGATGGAGTTCACGGCCGAGAAGGTGCCGGCGTACAAGCCGCTGTCTGTGTCCGGCTACCACATCCGCGAGGCGGGGGCGACGGCCGCGCAGGAGCTGGCGTTCACGCTGGCCGACGGCTTCGGCTACGTGGAACTCGGGCTGTCGCGCGGCATGGACGTCGACGTGTTCGCCCCGGGCCTGTCGTTCTTCTTCGACGCGCACGTGGAGTTCTTCGAGGAGATCGCGAAGTTCCGTGCGGCCCGCCGTATCTGGGCCCGCTGGATGCGCGACGTCTACGGCGCCAAGACCGAGAAGGCGCAGTGGCTGCGCTTCCACACCCAGACCGCCGGCGTGTCGCTGACCGCGCAGCAGCCGGACAACAACGTGGTCCGCACCGCGATCGAGGCCCTGGCCGGCGTCCTGGGCGGCACCAACTCGCTGCACACCAACGCCCTGGACGAGGTGCTGGCCCTGCCCTCGGCGAAGGCGGCGGAGATCGCGCTGCGCACGCAGCAGGTGATCATGGAGGAGACCGGCGTCGCGAACGTCGCGGACCCGCTCGGCGGCAGCTGGTACGTCGAGGCGCTGACCGACCGCATCGAGGCCGAGGCCGAGGCGATCTTCCAGCGCATCAAGGACCTGGCACCGAACGGCGCCCAGCACCCGGTCGGCCCGATGACCGCCGGCCTGCTGCGCGGCATCGAGGACGGCTGGTTCACCTCCGAGATCGCCGAGGCCTCGTTCGCCTACCAGCGCTCGGTCGAGAAGGGCGACAAGCGCGTCGTCGGCGTGAACGCCTACACCGACGCGATCGACGAACCGCTGGAGATCATGCGCGTCTCGCACGAGGTGGAGCGCGAGCAGGTACGCGTCCTCGGCTCGCGCAAGGCGGAGCGCGACAACGCGGCGGTCGAAGCGGCCCTGGCGACGATGCTGGAGGCGGCGCGCAGCGGGGCGAACATGGTGCCTTCGATGCTGGACGCGGTGCGCGCCGAGGCGACGCTCGGCGAGATCTGCGACGCGCTGCGCGCGGAATGGGGCGTGTACCGGGAGCCGGCCCGGATCTGAGTTCTCTGAGGTTCTCTGAACAGCTGAAACGCCGGCCGGGCCTGAAAGGGTCCGGCCGGCGCTTCGTCACGCGGCCGCGGCCGCAGTCGTGGCGTCATCAGCCTCCTGCGCCCGAGCCCGGGCCGAAGCGACATAGCGCCCCGTGAAGACCATCGGCACGACGAACGCCGCGACCTGGACCGTGAGGCGCGGCGCCACCGAGGAGTGCGCCAGGAACGCCAGCGCGACCGCGCCGACCACAAAGCTGGCGGTCCACACCGCCGTGATGACCACGTTCACCCGGAGGAACGCCGGGTGGTCCCAGGCCTCGCGGGGCATCTCCTGCTTGGCGATGCCCAGCGTGAACGGCTCGCGCAGGGCCAGAGACCCGAGCCCGATCAGTCCGAGGGCCCCGGAGGCCAGGGCGGGGACGTAGGCGTGCAGGGCGGTGTGCGGGTCGGCGAAGGCCAGGACGGTCAGCGCGGCGAAGTAGACCGCCGAGCCGATGGCGATGATCTGGGCGTCCAGGGGCAGGCCGGCGCGGGTCTGGCGGACCACGCCGAACACCGACAGGGCGAATGCGGCCAGCGCCGCCCAGGTCCACGCACTGCCTGGGACGACCGCGAAGGCGATCCAGGGTGCGAAGGCGAGGAGGTACGCCACGGGGGCTCCTTCCGGGAGCGATCGACGTTCCAAAAGTGGACGGTCCACTTATGACAGGTCGAAGTTAGAAGGTCCTGTGCTGACGTGTCAATCGTGGAAGGTCGTGATAGACCTGTCGGGGGATGATCGATCGACGGACGGACCGTCGCACCGGAAGCGAGGCGGATCGCGTGAGCCTGCGACACGCACTGCTCGGCCTGCTGCACGAGCAGCCGGCCAGCGGCTACGACCTCATGCAGGTCTTCAACGCCTCGCTGCACAACATCTGGCCGGCCACCCAGAGCCAGGTCTACTCCGAGCTGACCAAGCTCGCGGCCTCCGGTCTGCTGTCGGTGTCCGCGCAGGGCCCGCGTGGGCGCAAGGAGTACACGCTGACCGACGCCGGCCGCGCCGAGCTCCAGCACTGGCTGGTGGAGGTCGAGACCGACGTGCACCCGCGCAGCGAGGGGCTGCTGAAGGTGTTCCTGCTCGGTGCCGTCTCCCGGGACCAGGCCACCGGGTTCCTGGCCTGGCTGGGGAAGATGGCCGACAAGGACGTCGCGGCGATGGAGGCGCTGGATGCGTCCATCGAGTGGGAGGACGAGGACCTGCACGTCTACGGACGGCTGGTGCTGGAGTTCGCCAAACGGCTGGCGGCCATGAGCCGGGAGTGGTCGGACTGGGCCGTCGAGCAGATCAATGCTTCCGGCGGTGCGCCGGGGCAGCGGCAGCAGTCAGCTGACTGACAACGGCCTGACCACTGACACGCGCCGTTCCGGTCCTTCGGGCGCCGGGCTGGATCCCGGCTCCGGACCCAAGACGCTGATCCCGGCGCTAGATCCCGCCGCTCAGCCGCAGCTGCGCCAGCCCCGCCAGCACCACCGACACGAACCGCGTCAGGTACTCCTCGTCGACCGACTGCCCCTTGATCAGGATCCGGTGCACCAGCGTCCCGCAGATCATGTCGAAGATCAGGTCGATGTCCGTCTCGCCCTCGACCTCGCCGCGCGCGCACGCGCGCTCCCAGGCCTCGTACACCAGGTGCCGCTGCGGATCGATCACCTTGCCGATCACCTTCGCGCGCAGCGACGGGTCGCGGTCGGCCTCCGCCGACAGCGCCAACAGTGCCGCCTGGGTTTCCGGCAGTTGCAGCAACTCTACGTACTGGCCGACCGTGGCCAGAGCGTCCTGCAGCATCGAGCCGCGGTCCAGGACCTCCAGATGCGAGAACAACTCCGCCATCGCGTCCACCACCAGATCGGCCTTGCCCGGCCAACGGCGGTAGAGCGTTGTCTTGGCGACGCCGGCGCGCGACGCCACCTCGGCGATGGTCAGGTCGGGCCAGCCGCGTTCGGCGAGCAGGGCTCGGGTGGCGGTGAGGATGGCGATGTCGGCGTCGGCGTTGCGGGGGCGGCCCCGGGTGCGGGCGCCGCTGGGCTCTCTTGTGTCCTCGGACCCCGACGCCATCGCCGCCGCCTCCTTCTGAAGTCGCTCGTCGTCGGCTGCCCGGTATACCGGTGCGTACTCGCGGGCCCCTGGTGGCAGCTTGTTCACCCGATCTTCACGCGGCCCGGTCTTTTGCGATACGCTTCGACGCGTATCTTAATGACGAGTCTTGCTTCCACGAGCGGGACACGCAAGTACGCCAGCCCCCTCCAGGTGGGGACCCGGAGGGGAGTTGGCGTGAGGTTAGCCGGAAAGGGGAGGATGGCGCCATGAGACAGCGACCTCAGCTCCCCGGGATGGCTGCCGGCGGAGGCGCCGGCCTGCCCGCCTCCGCCCTGCGCGGAGTGGTGGACCTCGGGGCCCTCGCCGCCAAGCCGCAGGCCACAGCAGCCGCGCCTGCTCCGGCGGCCCCGGCCGACGGCGGCGCGCCGGGCTCCGGCCCGGCCGGCGACGGTACCGGCTCCATCGCCTCGCCCCTGGTCTTCGACACGTCCGACGCCACTTTCGACGCCGACGTCATCGAGCGCTCGATGACCGTTCCGGTGGTCATCGACTTCTGGGCCGAGTGGTGCGGCCCGTGCAAGCAGCTCTCCCCGGTGCTGGAGCGGCTGACCGAGGAGTACGGCGGCCGCTTCGTGCTGGCCAAGCTGGACGTGGACGCGAACCCGCTGCTGGCGCAGGAGTTCGGCATCCAGTCCATCCCGATGGTGATGGCCGTGGTCGGCGGCCGCCTGGTCCCGCTGTTCCCGGGCGCGGTCCCGGAGGCGCAGGTCCGGCGCTACCTGGACGAGCTGCTGCGGCTGGCCGCCGAGAACGGGGTCACCGGCACCGCCGACGGCCAGGCCCCGGCCGAGCTGCCCGAGCCGCCGATGGACCCGGCGCTCGCCGCCGCCTACACCGCGCTGGAGGACAACGACCTCGACGGCGCCGCGCAGGCCTTCCGCGACGTGCTGGCCGCCAACCCCGGCGACACCGAGGCCAAGCTGGCGCTGGCCCAGGTCGAGCTCATGCTCAACACCCGCGACCTGGACGCCGGCCAGGTGCAGGCCGACGCCGAGGCCAAGCCGGACGACGCCGCGGCCCAGATCGCCGCCGCCGAGCTGGACCTGTCGACCGGCCGGGTGGAGCAGGCGATCGACCGGCTGGTGGCCTTCGTGGCCCGCAGCGCCGGCGCCGAGCGGGACGTCGCACGGGTGAAGTTGCTCGACTTCTTCGAGCTGCTGGGCCCGGAGGATCCGCGCACCGCGGTGGGCCGTCGCAAGCTGACCAGCGTGCTGTTCTGAGGGCTTGCTCAACCCCGGCTCAGCGGGTCGTTCCGCCGGCGGCGGAACGACCCGGCGGGTGACCGGCGCAAACGCTCCCGCGCCTGATCAAGACCGGCGTGAGGCCGGGATTTTACTTTTTCTTTGCCAACTGTCACACCGGCTTGACGGCTCATCAGACCTCGGATGAGAGCGCCGTCACAGCCAGGTGATTAGCGGTCTTTGTCTGGATTTAACAACTACACAGAGTATCCAATTAGGCGTCAGTTCTTGTTTATGAGTGCCCTAAGCCCCTCCGGCGGGCAAAGACCGTCCCGGGTTCGTGTTACCGACCGGTAACGAACCCCTTGTGCGGCGGGCGCGAGTAGACCACGATCACATCCGCTCGGTCTGTTAATCCGACGATCCCCGAAACGATCGCGCGGCAGCAGGTCCCCACCGGGTCGGCAGAGCTTCTCGTCGCTGCCGTTGCCGAGGAGTCCGCCAAGGGCTCGCTTCGGCCCGCATGCCGCGGTCCGGCGCGTGCCGGACTCGTCCCATCCGCTCGTGGAGGAGTAACGCATGAAGGACGCAATGGGCGCCCAGGTGCTGGGCGGTACCAAGTGGAAGCGCTTCGCCCTCGTTATGGTGCCGACCGTCGGCATCGCCGGCGCACTGACCGTCTCGATGGCCCAGGGCGTGCTGGCGACTTCCTTCGCCGTGTCGGGCCAGCCGTTCAAGGTCACGGCCAGCGAGCTGGACGGTACGAACTTCATCCAGTCCGGCGACATCATCCCGACCGCCGATGGCAAGGCGCACGCGGTGGCCGTGGCCGGCATCTCGAAGGCGACGATCAGCCAGATGTGCCAGTCCGTCGACGTGCCGCTCAGTCTCCCGTTGATGGGCACTGTGCACCTGACCATCGTGCTCAAGGCCGGCCAGGACAAGGGCAACCCGGTGACGGCCAGCAACCTGGTTCTGGACACCAACCAGGTGAACACCTCGGAAGCCGACTTCACCGGTGTCAACATCGGTGCCTCGGCCGCCGACGTCGACGCCAAGTACAAGATTCCCGGCTGGCAGAAGCACGACTCGCAGACCGGCAAGCCCACGAACTACGCGGGCGGCGACTTCGCCCAGGTCGTCGACAACGCCGTCCTGAAGGACGTGAAGCAGACCGCGTACTCGACCACCGCCGGGACCATGACCCTGCCGGGTCTGTCGATCTCCGCGAACCTCAACGGGATCGAGTGCTACTAGGCCCTTGAGGCTCTGAAGCGTTCTGGGAAATCCTGGAGGGCGGGCGCGAGTAGGGCGCGCCCGCCCCATCCACCAGCACCACATCGGGAGTAGCTGTGAGCACCATCGACGTCGAGATGGCCGGAAGCCAGGAGCATCCTGTGGTCCGGGGATGGCGCGCGTTCCGGGTGTGGCGGCGGTCGCGGCCGTTCTGGGCGGGGCTGTGGACGCTCGTCGCGGCGCTGGAGCTGTGGTCCATCCCGTTCCTCCAGCCGCTGATGACGCAGGGCAAGCTGAACGTCAAGATCGCCGGCATCGCGGGCGTGTCGACGATGGCCATCACCCCGGCGCTGATCATGATGGCCATCGCCATGTGGTTCGCGCCCGGCTACCGGGTCTTCGCCGGCGTCTTCACGCTGGTGTGCGCGCTGCTGTCGCTGGTGGTGTCGAACTTCGGCGGCTTCCTGCTGGGGATGCTGCTCGGCGTGTTCGGCGGCGGGCTGGCGTTCTCCTGGACGCCGCGGCTGACCGAGGAGCAGATCGCCGCGCAGGCCAGAGCCGAACAGGCCTACCGGGACGCGCTGGCCGGCGACATGCCGCCCTCGGCGCGCGCGCCGCTGGCCGCGTCGGCCGCCGACAGCGCTGACGGCGCCGACGAGCCGACGATCCCGGGCCAGGCCTCCCTCTACCAGTTCCAGGGGGCCGAGGAGCAGTACTCGGCCGCCGGACCCATTCCGGGCGTCGCGGGTTACCAGGGCACCAAGGGCGAGATGACCTCGGCCCTGCCGCAGGCTGGCGACCCCGCATCCGCCGATACTGTTCCGGCCACGCCGCCGCGGGATGTCGTCCCGCCGCTGCCGCGGGCCGAGGACACACCTGCAGGGGGCATGACGTCTTGAGTGTCACTGGCAGCAACGACAACGAGAACACCGCTGGACCGGACCCGGAGGAGCCGCAGGCTCACCGGGAAGGCGGTACGGCGGCGGGCGCGGGCCACGCGCCGGCCGGAGCCGGCATGACAGGCTTCGCCGACATCGCCGAGATGCGGGCCGCGATCCTGCGTGCCGAGCGAGCCAAGCCCGCCGGTGCCGCGGGGGCGCCAGCCGGGCGTGACGCGGTGCTGGAGGCCCTGATGCGGGCCCGGCGCGACCGCCAGGCCGCCGCCGCGTCCTCCGGGGTGTTCGCGCTCGACGCCGGCCCGGAGCCGGAGCCCGACACCGAGGCCCCGCTGCGCTCGCGCGGCGGCGGTGTGAACAAGCCGCGCGCCGTCGTGCCGACCCCGCTGCTGGCTTCCGAGGCCGAGCGCCTGGTGGACGCCGCACTTACCAAGCGGGCCCGCATGGTGTCCGCGATCGGGCTGCCGGCGGTCTTCCTGGCCGCCACCGGTGTCGCGGTGATGCCGACGGTCGCGAACGCGGCCAGCGCCACCTCGTCGCCCAAGGCGGCCTCCACGGCCTGCACGCCGGGGTCGGGGGCCGTGAAGAACCCTGCTGCTCCGAAGGCCGGCGCGCCGTCCACGGCGCCCAGCACCGGGACCAGCACCCCCAGCTCCTCGTCGAGCAAGCCCGGCGCCGTCGCGACTCCCGGCGCCCCGCAGCCGACCTCCGTCCCGACCTCGCCGCAGCAGTCGGCGCCGTCGAGCCGGCCGTCGAGCGCGCCTTCGGGCACTACGGCCCCGCCGGTCAAGCCGACGCCGACCAGCGCCCCGACGGGCACCACCGCGCCGCCAAGCAAGGCGCCCACCACGGCCCCGACCTCGGCGCCGACCAGTACGCCGAGCCCGAGCTCGTCGGTCACCTGGTGGAACCCGCTGAGCTGGCTGACCACCCAGGTCAACGACGTGTTCAACCCGCCCGCCTCGTCCTCGACGACCAACTCCACGGTGAACAAGCTGGCCGCCGCTCCGGCCGCGGCCCCGAGCACGACCCCGAGCACGTCCCCGACGCCGCTGCTGTCGATCGGCCTGGGCGGTTCGTCGTCGAGCTCGTCCAGCCCGTCGAGCCCGGCCACGCCGCCGAGCTCCAAGCCGAGTTCGGACCCGACCACGGTCCCGAGCACGCCGCAGCCGACGTCCAGCGACTCGGCGAAGCCCCCGACGTCGAGCACGCCTTCGGGTTCCTCGAGTTCGGCACCGTCCTCGTCGGCGTCGAGCAGCCCCTCGGGGGTGCCCTCGACGATCACGATCGGCGGGAAGTCGATCGCGGTGCCGCCCCCGCCCAGCACCGTGTGCGTGGCGGCCGCGGACTCCGGCGCCCTGCGCGAGGCGGAGTGGCACCTGGACGCCTCGTCGCTGACTCTCTACGGCCAGAAGTTCCTCGGTTTCCAGAACATCCAGACCGGTGACGGCCAGACGGTGACCGTCATGGCCATCCACGCGGACGCGATCGACCTGGTCGACATGGTTACGTACAACAAGGACGGCAATCTGCCGGTGTTTTCCAACGGCGGAAAGGGTGCGGACGTCCACCTGACCAACGTCACCCTGCACGTCCTGCAGCAGAAGGGGACCCTGGTGGCCCCCCTGCCGCTCGGGCCGGTCACGCTGGGTCCTCCCGGTGAGGCGGGGACCGACTTGGCCAGCCAGCTGGTGATGGCGCTGCTCCCGCTGGACCTGCCGTTCCCCGAGGTCTTCACGAACGTGCACGTCGACCAGTACCTGCTGACCTCCGACACCCTCGACATCCCGGGCTTCAACGTCCTGGCTGTCCCGGACTCCGCGGCTGCACACGCAGCACACGCGGCGCACTGAGCCGTCTGAGCCCGGTCAGCAGAAAACGATCACAAGGCCCGTGCCCGCCCTCCCGGCGGGCACGGGCTTCTGCTTTGATGAGAACTCCGACACCGCCGTCGGATCACCAGTCCGCACCCCGGGCTCGCGAGAAAGGGTCGGCGCCGAGATGGGCGAGTTCGTACGCGTGGAGACTGAGGGTGCTGTAGGCGTGATCCGCCTTGACCGCCCGAAGATGAACGCGCTGAACGTACAGGTGCAGCGGGAGCTGCACGAGGCCGCCGATCAGGTGAGCGCCGACGAGGCCGTCCGGGCCGTGGTGATCTGGGGCGGCGAGCGGGTCTTCGCGGCCGGCGCGGACATCAAGGAGATGCAGGACATGTCCTACGCGGACATGGCGCGGCACTCCGTACGGCTCCAGAACGCCTTCAAGGCGCTCGCGGGCATCCCCAAGCCGGTCATCGCCGCCATCACCGGCTACGCCCTGGGCGGCGGCTGCGAGCTGGCGCTGACCGCCGACTTCCGGGTCGCGGCCGAGGACGCCAAGCTCGGCCAGCCCGAGATCCTGCTCGGCCTGATCCCCGGCGCCGGCGGCACCCAGCGGCTCCCGCGCCTGGTCGGCCCGGCCAAGGCCAAGGACCTGATCTTCTCCGGGCGCCAGGTGGACGCCGCCGAGGCGCTGGCCATCGGCCTGGTGGACCGCGTGGTGCCGGCGGCCGAGGTGTACAAGACTGCTCTGGAGTGGGCGGGCACTTTCGCCGGGGGTCCGGCGTTGGCCCTGAAGGCGGCCAAGGAGGCCGTGGACCACGGGCTGGAGGTGGACTTGGACACCGGTCTGGAGATCGAGCGCCTGCAGTTCACCGGCACCTTCGCCACCGACGACCGGACCGAGGGCATGCGGGCCTTCGTCGCCAAGGAGAAGCCGGGCTTCACCGGACGTTGAACACCGGACGTTGAACACTGGATGACGAACACCGGGCGTTGAGCACCGGACATTGAACACCGGACGTTGAATGAGGTAGGGGCCCCGCCCCGGGGTCCCGGTAAGCCAAGGAGGCGTCACGGCCATGGAACAGCTCCCGCAGGCGGCCCAGGCCCGGATGGACGAGATCCGGAGCTCCGGCACCTGGGGCTCGGCCCTGACCACCAACGAGTTCGCCGCCGTGCGCGCCGCCGGCTTCGAACCGGTCGGCCAGGTGCTGGGCTCGTGCGTGTACCACCTGGGCTACACCGGCGCCTACAACTGCCCCGGGGCGTGGATGGGCGGTGCGGGGTACACCTCGACCTCCACGGGCCGCTATTCGGCCTACGCGCCGCTGACGCAGTCCCTCTACGAGGCGCGCCGGTTGGCCGTGGACCGGATGAGCACCGAGTGCACGATGCTCGGCGGCGACGGCGTGGTCGGCGTGCGGCTGGCGATCCGGCGCTTCCCGGCCGGCGGGCTGGAGTTCACGGCGATCGGCACCGCGGTGCGCGCCCCGAACAGCGCCGTGAAGCTGCGACACCCGTTCACCTCCCACGTCACCGGCCAGGAGTTCGCCAAGCTGGTGATGAACGGCTGGATCCCGGTGTCGCTGGTGCTCGGGATCGCCATCGGCACCCGGCACGACGACTGGTGGACCCGCATGTCATCCCGCCGCTGGGCCGGCAACCAGGAGGTGGCCGGCTACACGGACCTGGTGAACCAGACCCGCCACGCCTCCCGGGAGGAGCTGGCCCGGCACGTGCGCGGCGTGCACGCCGACGGCGTCGTGGTGTCCTCCATCGAGCTGGAGATCCGGGAGCGCGAGTGCCCGGTCACCGACGGCCAGCGGGACCACATCTGCGAGGCGACCGCGATCGGCACGGCCATAGCGGCGTTCAAGACCAGCGGGCAGCCGGCCCGGACCGGTTCGCTGGCGATCATGTCGCTGGACCCGGAGCGGCGCGCGGCCGCCCGGCGCGAGACTTCTGTGCGGTACCTGTGACTCCCTTCAACGAGGGCTGGAGAGGCAGAGAAAATGGCTGACAAGATCGCCCACACCGCCGCCGGCGTGCCCGAGGACGCCATGCGGCGCCTGGCCGAGCTCAAGCCCGGCGCCCCCGGCTCGATCTTCACCTCGGACCTGTCGGTGAACGAGTTCCTGCTGGTCAAGGAGGCCGGCTTCCGGCCCCTGGGGCTGGTCCTGGGCTCCTCGATCTACCACGTGGGCCTGCAGGTCGCGCGCTGGGGCAAGAGCCAGGAGCTCGACGTCCTGAGCCAGGCCATGTACCACGCCCGCGAGCTGGCGATGACCCGGATGGAGGCCGAGGCGGACGCGCTCGGCGCGGACGGGATCGTGGGCGTGCGCCTGGAGGTGGAGTTCAAGGAGTTCGGCGCCGACGTCGCGGAGTTCATCGCGATCGGCACCGCGGTCAAGGACGACGGCACCGGCCAGCACGGGAACGTCACCTGGCGCAACAACAAGAACCAGCCCTTCACCTCGGACCTGTCCGGGCAGGACTTCTGGACCCTGATCCGCGCCGGCTACGCGCCGCTGGGCATGGTCATGGGCTCGTGCGTGTACCACATCGCGCACCAGCGCTTCGGCGCCGCGCTGGGCAACATCGGCAAGAACGTGGAGCTGGAGCAGTTCACCCAGGCCCTGTACGACGCCCGCGAGCTGGCCATGGCCCGCATGCAGTCCGAGGCCGAGGCGCTGCACGCGGAGGGCATCGTCGGCGTCCAGCTGCGCAACCACAGCCACACCTGGGGCTCGCACACCACGGAGTTCTTCGCCCTGGGCACCGCGGTCCGCCCGCTGCGCCCGGACCACCAGATCGAGCGCCCGACGATGGTGCTGAGCCTGGACTAGAGACCCCCACACCCGCACCGAAAGAGTGGTTGAGTAAGCGGTATGACCACTGACAACCTCCCGGAGCCGGCGGCCGGAGACGAGAACGACGTCTCCGCCGAGCTGATCGCGGCCTCCCTGCGCGCCGACACCGCGGACCTGGAGATCTACGCGCGCGTGCTGTCCACGAACCTGATCGACACCCTCCCGCCCGGCGCGGTGAAGCTGGAGCGCAAGCGCAGCCTGTCCGACCGCGCCGCCGGCCGCGAGGGGCGCGTGGAGTCGGTCGACGTGACGCTGGGCGAGCAGCGCATGACCCTGCGCCTGGGCAAGCACGGCCCGGTCGGCGAGGTCTGCAAGGAAGTCCGCGGCATCGTCCTGTCCCGCCAACAGGTCGCGATGGATGTCTGGATCGAAACGCTGTCCACGGCCATCGCCGAGGCCGCGCGCTCCAACGCCCGAGCCCGCGAAGTGCTGCAACGCTTCGTCCTGGGGGAGTAGCACCCCAGGCGAAGCAGCCGACGAGCGCGACCCCCAACCTCTGCGTGAGATCACGAGTCGGCAACGGCGCGCCCTTCGAACTGGCGCGCCAAGCCGCTGATTCGGCAAAGTGGCGAACCACGTGTGCCCGCCGGCGCCGTGAAAACCGCCTGCCACACGGAAGCACGGACCGCCCATGACAACGCCGCCCGACGCGGGGAACGACCCCGACCGTCCCGGCGAACGACGCGGCCTGGAGAGCTACCCGGAGTTCTTCGCCTACCCGATCGACCCCAACGTGCACGAGACCGCGGTCATACCGCGCGTGCTGGGCGGCGGGCCGCCGCAGTACCAGCAGCCGGGAGCTGCAGGAACGACGGAATCCGGGGCGGGCGAAGGGATTCGGCCTGGGGTCGGTGCGGCGGCCTTGTATCCGGAGACTTATATAAAGGACAAGGCCTCGGGTCACCTGCCGCCGGCCCCGCACGCGCAGAATCCGTCGCCGGCTCCGCACGCGCAGGCTCAGATTCCGCCGATGCGGATGCCGGACGGGCCGCTGCCGCAAACTCAGCCAGTGCTTCCGCCGCCGGTTTCCAACGAGCCGCACGAGTCGGTTCGGCAAGTGCGTGCAGCGATAACGGATTCGCCAACTTCCTACGAGCCGACTCCGCAAATTCAGCCGGCGCCAACACTTCCGCCGCTGTTCTCGCGCACTCCGGCATCGCCCGAGCTGCCGTATCCGCAAACTCCTGCGCCCGCGCAGCCCACGCTCCCGCCGCCGGCTCCCTACGAGCCGCAGGCATCGGCCCCAACCCCGCCGCAGCACGCGCAAGCTCAACCGGCGCCAACACTTCCGCCGCCGCGCGTGCCACTTCCGCCGCGCACAGCTACCCGAGCCATTGGCCCCAGCCAAACTCGCCGCCGGCGCCGCCGCTTTCTCGCCGCCTGGGGCCTGTTATCCGAAACAGGCTCGGCCGACCCGCCCCGAAGGACAGACCGGC
>NZ_JAACYW010000127.1 GCF_015356825.1 Catenulispora rubra
CACGACCCGGGCCGACAGATCGAGGGAAGGACAACCCCGCAACACCCGGGGTGTCGGTCGCTGTCCGGGTCAGACCCAGACCGTGGCGCCCACGACCATCATGGACTGACTGTCGCTGTCGGCGGGCTCTGCCAATCAGGTCGGACAGGCGGTGTCAAGTCGCACGAGGCCAGACCACAGCGGCGGTGATCCGACTTGATACCGCCTGGCCGGCCTGATTCCGTTCACGGCGCCGACAGCGATGAGGGAACCGGGACAGTAGGCGACCACAAGCAGCGTCCGCCGCCTGACTACGCGACCCCCATCCCTCCGAGCCGAGGCCGCTCGCCGCGCAGGCGCCTGCTCTTGATTTTTGGCACCCACCACACGCGGCAGACAGCCGCCTGCATGACGTGTGCGCAGTGACTCGGACCGCCGCGCGGTCGTGTCCACGACAACCGGCCAGCCGCCAGCGCAACCCACGGGGCACAACCGAACTGCGTCCCCCCGCGAGGTCATCAAACCATGCGCGAAGCCGTAAAAAGCTTCTAAAAACCACAAACCAACCGCACCCGCCGCACCCCAGCCACCCACACACAGGTCAACAGCGCCCAAAACCCGGTGCGGTGGCTACAAGTGCTGGCGACAAGTGCAGCTACAACCCGAGCGACTTCGCGACCACCGACTTCATGACCTCGCTCGTGCCGCCGTAGATCCGGTACACGCGGTTGTCGGCGTACAGCTTCGCGATGGGGAACTCCAGCATGTAGCCGTACCCGCCGTGCAGTTGCAGGCACTTGTCGATGACCCGGCTCGCCATCTCCGTCGTGAACAGCTTCACCCCGGCGGCGTCGGCGACCGTCAGCTCCCCGGCCTCGTACAGGTCCATGGCGCGGTCGATCATCGCCTGCCCGGCGGTCACCTCGGCGGTGCACTCGGCGAGCACGAACTTCGTGTTCTGGAACGAGGCGACCGGGGTGCCGAACACCTCGCGCTCCTTGGTGTACGCGAGGGCGAACTGGATCGCGGCGTCGGCGGCGGCGACCGCGGACACGGCGATACCCAGCCGCTCGGGTACCAGGTTGTGCGTCAGGTAGGAGAACGCCTTGCCCTCCTCGCCGAGCAGGTCCTCCACCGGCACCTCGACGTCGGTGAAGGACAGCTCGGCGGTATCGGAGGTGCGCAGGCCGATCTTCTCCAGCTTGCGGCCGACCGCGTAGCCCGGGGACTTGGTGTCCACGACCAGGATCGACAGGCCGGCGCGGCGGTTCTCCGGGTCGTACGGAGCGGTGCGCGCCACCACCAGGACCCGGTCGGCCAGCACGCCGCCGGTGATGAAGGTCTTGGCGCCGTTGAGCACGTAGTGCGTGCCATCCTCCGACAGCTTCGCCGTGGTCTTGATGCCGGCCAGGTCGCTGCCGGTGCCCGGCTCGGTCATCGCGATCGCGGTCATCATCGCGCCGGAGACGAAGTCCGGCAGCCAGCGCTGCTTCTGCTCGTCGTTCGCGAACTCCATGAGGTACGGCAGCACCAGCCCGGTGTGCACCGACGAGCCGCCGAAGCTCACCCCGGCGCGCATCAGCTCCTCGGTGGTGACGGCCTGGTATTTGAACCCGTTGGCCTCGCCGGCGCCGCCGTACTCCTCGGGCACCTCGATGCCGAACAGGCCCAGCTCGCCGAGCTTGTAGTAGAACTCGCGCGGGGCGTGGCCCTGCTTCTCCCACTCGGGGTGGACCGGGACCACCTCCTCGGCGATGAAGTCCCTGATCATCTGGCGGAAGGCCTCGTGGTCCTCGGTGTAGACGGAACGGCGCACAGTGCGTGTCTCCTCATCGGTCGTGCTTGCTCGACGGCTGCCTTCAGCTTCGCGGTCGCGGTGCCTCCCGGCTAGTCGGGGAGTGCGCAAGGTCGACAACCTGCTCGCGCTCGGGCACAGCAAACACAAGTTCGACAAGGTGATGAAGGCCCAGCAGCGGTACCGGATCGATGGCCGGGGCTGGCAACACTGGAGGCGTCGATCCGGCGAAGTGAATCACTGAATCAGACTTCCGACTCGGCGATCTCGAGCCCGCCGACATAAGTCCCGTCCTCCGTCACGTGCCCGGCGCCATCGCTGGCCGCCAGCGGAGCCAGGTCGAAGGGCCGCACCACCCGCCGGTGCGCGATCCGCCACCGGCCGTCCTCGCCGCGTCGGTATCCGTCCTCGTACGTGCCGCCGCCGACCACCCAGCGCAGGTCCGGCAGCTGCAGCAGCAGCACCAGGTCGCTGCGGCCGGTCGCGGTGGCGCCCGCGACCTCGACGGTGTGGTTGGCGGTGGCGTGCTGCATCACCGGGAAGGTCTCCCACTGCTCCCGCACCGCGCTGCGGATGGCCTCGATGCCGGTCATCACGTGGTCGGGTCCCGCCTCCCAGACCGCGTCGGCCGTCCACACCGACTCCCAGCGCGGCAGGTCGCGGTGGTCGGCGCCGATGCAGTAGTCGTGCGCCAAGCGGTGCAGCGCCAGCTCGGATTCGACGCGGTCGAGGCGCGCGGCCAGTTCCTCCAGCGAGATCGTCATGGGCGCGATCGTAGGGAGGATTCGATCCGCCCGCGGGTGTTTGCGAGCGGCCCTGTCGCCGTCAGCCCCCTGACACCCGCGCCGTCGTCGCGAACCGCATCCGATACTCGCTCGGCGTCGTCCCCAAGTGCTTCGCGAACACCCGCCGCAGCGTCTCGTCGCTTCCCAAGCCGCTGGCGCGCGCGGCCGTCGTCACGCTGTGGCCGGACAGCAGCAGCTGCCGCGCGCGGTCCAGGCGCACGTTCTCCAACCACCGCGCCGGCGTGGTGTTCAGCTCGGAGTTGAACAAGCGCGTCAGGTGCCGGGAGCTCACCGCGGCTCGGGCGGCCATCGTCGGCAGGGTGTGGTCGGCGGCCGGGTCGGCGAGGACGTCGGCGATCAGGTCGCGCAGCAGGTCCGTGTGTGGCGGCGGGGTCTCCAGCGCGGTCGAGAACTGCGACTGGCCGCCGGGCCGCTGCATGAAGACCACCAGCTCGCGGGCGACGGCGCGCGCCGCGTCGGCGCCGTGGTCCTCCTCGACCAGCGCGAGCGACAGGTCGATGCCGGCGCTGATGCCCGCGGAGGTGACGTAGCGGCCGTCGCGGACGTGGATCGCGTCCGGCTCGACGTGCACGCGCGGATAGCGGCGCGCCATGCGCTCGGCGTGCCGCCAGTGCGTCGTCGCGCGGCGGTCGTCGAGCAGGCCCAGCTCGGCCAGCACGAACGCGCCGGTGCACACCGAGGCCACGCGGGTGGCACGTGCGGCCACCTCGGCGACCGCGTCCAGCAGCTCCCGCTCCAGCGGCTCCTCGGCGAGCCGGTCGCCGCCGGCCACGACGACGGTGTCCAGCGCGCCGGCGTCGGCGGGGGTCACGGCGCCGGACAGCGCCAGGCCGTTGGACGTCGCGGCCTGCCCGCCCCGCGCCGACACCAGCACCAGCTCGTACGCCTCGGCGACGCGACCGGCCTGGTGCAGCACGTCAGACGGGCCGCTCACGTCCAGCATGGTGACCCCGTCGAACACCACGATCCCCACGCGGTGCGTCGTCATGTCTGAATCTGTGGTTCATGTGGCTGGAAGGACATGGCCCCAGCCTACGCCCCCGAGCGACCGTGGAGACACAGCAGAAAGAGCACCCGTTCAAGAGCGCACCTGGAGGAACCATGACCGCCGAGACAGCTCAGACACCCGCTGAGGCAACCGCCGAGACAACCGCCGAGACAACCGCCCAGACAACCATCGCCGGCATCCAGATCCCCGACAGCACCCTCGCCCGCGAAGCGACCGACCTCGTCCGCGACGCCGCCTCCCCGCTCCTCTTCCACCACTCCCGCCGCGTCTACCTCTGGGGCGCCTTGCGCGGCCGCGAGCAAGGCCTCGCCTTCGACCCCGAACTCCTCTACATCGGCGCCCTGTTCCACGACCTCGGCCTGACCCCGCGCTACCGCCGCACCGACCAGCGCTTCGAGATCGACGGCGCCGACGAGGCCCGCCGTTTCCTGGCCGCGCACGGCATCACCGGCGACCCGGCCGACCGGGTCTGGACCGGCATCGCCCTGCACACCACCCCCGAGATCCCGCTCCACATGGCGCCGGAGATCGCGCTGGTCACCCGGGGCGTCGAGCTGGACGTCTTGGGCATCGGCTACCACGCGGTCTCCGACGAGGAGCGGGCCGCGGTGGTCGCCGCGCACCCCCGCCCCGGCTTCAAGAACCAGATCCTCGCCGCCTTCACCGAAGGCATCCGCGAGCGTCCCGAGACCACGTTCGGCAACGTCAAGGCGGACGTGCTGGAGCACTTCGTGCCCGGCTTCGTGCGCGGCGACTTCGTCGAGGTGATCAAGAACTCCGACTGGTCGGAGTAGGGACGCCGGAGCATCGGGAGCGCCGGGAACGCCTTCGGCGAGCTCAGATCTGCACGACGGTCTTGCCCCGTGCCCCGCCGACCGCGTACCGAGCCAGGGCTTCGGGGACCTGGTCCAGCGCGATGCTCCGCTCGACGGGCACGCTGATCCGCCCGGCGACGGCTTCCTCGGTGATGCGGGCCAGCAGACCCGGCTTGTCCTGCATCATGTAGTTGACGACGGTGATCCGCTCGGCGGCGAGCAGCTCCGGGGAGGCTGTGTTGGTCGCCGAGATCGCGAAGCCGCCATCGCGGACCAAAGCGGTGTACGTGCCGAAGCGCTCCCGGTCGCGGGTGAGGTCGAGGAACACGTCGACGCCGTCGGGATGGGTCTTGCGCACCACCTCGGCGACGTCGTTCGCGGTGTAGTCAATGGTCTGCGACGCCCCGAGGCCGCGGATCCACTCGTCCGCGTCGGCCCGTGCCGTGGCGACGACGTCGGCTCCGCGTGCCGCCGCCAGTTGCACGGCGAACACCCCGACGCCGCCGGTGGCCCCGACGATCAGGATCGACCGGCCGGGTCCCAGGTCCAGGGACTCCACGACGCCCAGGGCCGTCATGCCCGCGGTCGGCAGCGCGGCGGCGACCTCGACGGACAGGCCGTCCGGCACGCGGCGCAGCGCTCCGTGGCTGGGCGATGCGGCGATGACCGCGTAGTCGGCGAAGGTGCCGCGGCCCAGCGGGGCGTCGAAGAACTGGCCGTGGACGACATCCCCCGGCGCGAACCCGGTCACCGCCGCGCCGACCTCGACGACCGTGCCCACGCCGTCCGTCCCCAGGACGAGCGGCCGGGTCGTCGGCAGCGACAACAGGCCGTCGGCGACGCTCATGTCGACCGGGTTCAAGGACGCCGCGGTCATCCGCACCAGGACCTCACCCGGACCCGGGCTCGGCGCCGGCCGGTCCACGAGCGCGGGCTTGCCGCCGATTTCGGATACTGCGATGGCGCGCATGGATGTCTCCTGTTTCGTTCGGTCCGCCCGAAGTCGGCGGATCCTCACCACCCAGTCAATCCGGGGTGCACCCGGAGCTGAAGGACCGCTTCGGTCGCCTTTGATACCGTGGAGGTATGAATGAGCTCGAGACGCGCCAGCTTCGGTACTTCGTCGCGGTGGCGGAGGAGCTGAACTTCGGGCGCGCGGCCGAGCGGCTGGGGATGGCGCAGCCGCCGTTGTCGCGCGCGATCCGCGAGCTGGAGCGGCAGCTCGGCGTGGCGTTGCTGGAGCGGACGACGCGCCGAGTGGAGCTGACGCCGTCCGGCGAGGTCCTGCTGCAGGACGCACGCACGGCGCTGGACGCGGTCAGCGCGGCGGGACGGCGTGCGCAGCACGCGGGGGAGGCGACGCCACAGCTGCGGGTCGCGCTGAAGGCGGACGTCGACGGTGGGCTGCTGCCGCGGATTTTGGATGCCTACGCGGCGCAGGAGACCGGGCAGCCGGTCGCGTTCGTGCTCGGGCGATACGGGGAGCAGGTGGCGGCACTGCGCGATGGGCGCGCCGATGTTGCGCTGGTGCTGGACCCGGGCGATGTTCGGGGCGCTGGCCTGGACTTCGAGCCGTTGTTGAGTGAGCCGTTCCTGCTGGCGGTCGCGGCGACTGATCCGTTGGCGGCTTACTCAGAGGTCTGTCTCGCCGACTTGGCCGGCCGGATGATGCCCGGCGGCGAGCCCGCGGATCAGGGCCCTGTGTCGGCGCAAGTGTGCAGTCTCGGTGTCGACAGCTTCGGGCGGGCGAGCTACGGCTCTCGGTCCGGCGGCTCAGACTTGCCGGAGGTCTTCCGACTCATCGAGTTGGGTCGGACGGTCTGCTTCTTCCCCGCCTCGCTCACCGCGCGGTATCCGCGCCCTGACATTGTCTACTTGCCGGTGAAGGACCTGCGGCCGGCCATGCTCGCGGTCGCTTGGCCGCAGGATTCACGCTCGACGGTGGTGGCGGCCTTTGTGCGGGCTGCCAGCGAGGTCGCCGCTGTCACTGCGACTGTTTGAGTCGCCCCGGCTCCGGTGCCAGGAATTCGATGCCCCGGCTTATGCGTGAGTGATTGCCGGTGCCTGGCAGGGGCGGCGGCTGGCGGTGCCGTACCAGCCCGCCCGCCGCCCGCGCTAGCGCGACCCGCCCTGCTCCGGTGCCATGAATTCGGTGCCGATTTCCCGCTGGCAACCGCCGGTGTTCGTGGCCGCTACTCCTCCCGCTCAGCCTCGATCTCCGCCTCAACCGCCTCCTCCATCGCCGCCGTCCGCCGCGGCCGCCCCTTGCGCAGCAGCAGGTTGATCGCCAGCGCCGTCCATCCGGTCTGGTGCGAAGCCCCGATCCCGGCACCGGTGTCGCCGTGGAAGTACTCGTGGAACGGGATCTGGTCGTGCCAGGCCTCGTCCTCCTGGAACAGTTTCACGTCGCCGAACACCGGCCGCCGGCCGGCCTCGTCGTTCAGGAAGACGCCGACCAGCCGGTGCGCCAGGTCGTCGGCGATCGCGCCGTACGTCGCCTGGTTCTGGGAGCCGGTCGGGTAGGGGATCGTGATGCCGTCGCCGAAGAAGTCCTGGTGGCGGTCCAGGGCGTCGATCAGGAGGTAGTTCACCGGGAACCAGACCGGGCCGCGCCAGTTGCTGTTGCCGCCGAACATCGTGGTGTGCGATTCGCCCGGCTCGTAGCTGACGCTGTAGTCGGTGCCGTTGACGTTCAGCCGGTACGGCTGGTCCTTGTGCACCCGGGACAGGGCGCGCAGGCCGTGGTCCGACAGGAACTCGCCCTCGTCGAGCATCCGCTCCAGGACGCGCGGCCGCTGCTCGAATGTCATCATCGTGAGCAGCCGGTGCGACTTGTTCATGTCGACGCAGCCCATCAGCAGGTCGGCCTTGTCGGTCTGGTTCTCGAAGAACCACTTCACCCGCTTGCGCAGCTCCGGGACGGCGTCCATGGCCTCGGCGCGCACCGACGTGGTCGCCACCAGCGGCAGCAGGCCCACGACCGAGCGGACCTTCATCGGGATGGTGCTGCCGTCGCGGGTGCGCAGCACGTCGTAGAAGAAGCCGTCCTCCTCGTTCCACAGGCCGATCTTGTTCGCGGCGGCGGCGATCAGGCCGAAGTGCTCGAAGAACTTCATCACCAGCTCGCGGTAGACCGGGTCGTGCTCGGCCAGCACCAGCGCGATCTCCATGAGGTTCAGCGAGTACATCGCCATCCAGGCGGTGCCGTCGCTCTGCTCCAGCACGTCTCCGGTCGGCACCCCGGCGTCCCGGTCGAAGGGGCCGATGTTGTCCAGGCCGAGGAAGCCGCCCTCGAAGACGTTGTTGCTGTCGGCGTCCACGCGGTTCACCCACCACGTGAAGTTCATCAGCAGCTTGTGGAACACCCGCTTGAGGAACACGTGGTCGCGGCAGCCGTCGGCGCGGTAGATCTGCAGCGCGGCCCAGGCCTGGACCGGCGGGTTGTCGTCGCTGAACGCCCACTCGTACGCCGGGACCTGGCCGCTGGGGTGCAGGTACCACTCCTGCAGCAGCAACAGCAGCTGCTCCTTGGCCATCTTCGGGTCGATCTCGGCCAGCGCCACGCAGTGGAACGCCAGGTCCCAGGCCGCGAACCACGGGTACTCCCACGGATCCGGCATCAGGATCACGTCGCGCGCCGACAGCGTCCACCAGTGCGTGTTCCGGCCGTGTTCCCGGCCCTCCGGCGGCGTGGGCTGCGACGGGTCGCCCTCCAGCCACCGCGAGACGTTGTAGTGGTAGTACTGCTTGGACCACATCAGCCCGGCCACCGCCTGGCGCAGCACGTTCGCCTCGTCGGCGGTGCAGGCGTCCGGGGTCAGCTCCGCGAAGTACTCGTCGGCCTCGGCCTCGCGCCGCGCCATCAGCTCCTCGAAGCCGGTGTCCAGGTCCGCGGGGCCCACGGCCTCGCTGTCCGGGCCCTCCGAGCGCAGCCGCAGCCGGATCTCCGCGGTGCCGCCGGCCGGGACGGTCAGGACGTAGTGCAGCGCCCCCTTGGTCCCGCGGCGCTCCGGGTTGACGGTGTCCGCGCCGGAGACCACGTGGTCGTTGATCCCGTCCTTGGGATACGCCGGGCCGTCGCCGTTCCACAGCCGCCGGTCGTTCGTCACGTTGTCGCAGACCAGCGCTTCGGGCTCGCCGGAGCCGATCAGCGCGAGCCGCCCGAGCAGCCGGTGTTCGCCGACCAGCGTGCCGACGTCGCCGGTCAGCACCGGGACCGCCTCGCGCCCGGCCAGGCCCCACGACCAGGTGTTCCGGAACCACATGTGCGGCAGGACGTGCAGCGTCTCCTCGTCCGGACCCTTGTTCTCCACCTTCACGCGGATGCACATGTCCTCCGGCCCGGACTTCGCGTACTCGGCGGTGATGCGCCAGTACCGGTCGTCCTGGAAGGTCCCGGTGTCCACGAGTTCGTACTCCGGGTCCTGCGTGCCCCGGGAGCGGTTGGTGCCGACCAGGTCGTTGTACGGGAACTCGTTCTGCGGGTAGTGGTACCGCCAGCGCATCCAGGAGTGGGTCGGCGTGGAGTCCAGGTACCACCAGTAGTCCTTGACGTCCTCGCCGTGGTTGCCCTCGTTGCCGGTCAGGCCGAAGGCCCGCTCCTTCAGGATCGGGTCCCGGCCGTTCCAGAACGCCAGGGAGAAGCAGAAGTACTGGTCGATGTCGCAGACGCCGGCCAGGCCGTCCTCGTTCCAGCGGTAGGCCCGCGACCGCGCGTGGTCGTGCGGGAAGTAGTCCCAGGCCGTGCCGCCGGGGGAGTAGTCCTCGCGGACGGTGCCCCAGGCTCGCTCCGACAGATAGGGACCCCACGCACGCCAGGGCTCGTTTTCCTCGCCGTCGTACTGGTCCAGCCGCGCCTGCTCTGCTGTGGTCACCGCGTGCCCTCGCGTTCCTTGGGTACCGTTGCGGTTCGACCCTACGCAGCACTCACGAAATGCGCTCGATAAAGACCACTGCGAATATGGCGGTCGTGGCGATCTCCAAAGCGCACGTCTTCGGTACCCGGCTGTGCGGCGACCTCTCTGAGGGCGCGGCCCGGGAATGGCTTGTACCCGATGGCGTTGGTGGTTATGCCATGGGAACTGCGAGCGGGCTTCGGACCCGCAGGTATCACGCTCTGTTAGTGGCGGCGGAGAACGGCGGGAGCGCGCGCCGGGTCGGTCTGGCCAGCCTCGATCCGGTGCTCGTGACGCCCTCCAGGGCCGAGGTGCGGCTGGCCGTGCACGAGTGGGCCTCCGGCGCGATCGCCCCGGATGGCCACACGCTGCTGGAGAGCTTCACCCTTTCGCACGGACTCCCGCGCTGGCGTTGGCGGGTTGGCGACATCGTGCTGGAGGCCGAACTGGCCGCGGTCCACGGCCGCCCCGCCTACGGCTACGTCTACCGCCTGCTCGCCGGCGGCCCGGTGACGCTGCGCGTCGAAGCAATGTGCACCTGGCGCGACCAGCACGGCGACCGGTTCGCCGGGGGCGGTGACCCGCAGCTGCGCCCGACCGCCGACGGCGTGGTCGTCGAGGACGCCTACCGCCTCGCCGGGCCCGGCTGGACCCCCGACGGCCAGTGGTACCGCGACGTCTACCTACGCGAGGAAGCCGCACGCGGCCTCGGCGCGCGGGAGGACCTGTGGTTCGCCGGGTCTTTCTCGGCCGCGCTGGCGGGCCCCGGGCAGACCCTGGAGGTCACAGCGTGGGCCGGCGACCTGGACGCCGCCCCGTCGCCGGCCGCGCAGATCGTCGCCGCAGCCCACGACCGCGCCGCCGCGATCGAGGCCAAGGGCTCCGACCCGGTCTCCGCCGACCTGCTGCTGGCCGCCGACGCGTTCGTCATCGACCGAACGGCCGCCGACGGGACGCTGGCGCCGGATGTGATCGCCGGCTACCCGTGGTTCGGGACGTGGTCGCGGGACACGATGCTGTCCTACGACGGCCTGTTCCTGAGCGCGCAGCGTGCCGACGAGGGCCGCCGCCTGCTGCGCGCCTACGCCGCGACGCTGTCCGAGGGCATGCTCGCCAACACCGCCGACACCGGTTCGGTCGAGTACAACACCGCCGACGGCACCCTGTGGTTCGTGCACGCCGTCGGCCGGCACGTCGCCGCCACCGGCGACGCGGACCTGGCCGCCGAGCTGGTCCCGGCCCTGGACGGCATCCTGCAGGCGCACCTGGACGGCACCCGCTACGGCATCCGGGTGGACCCCGCCGACTCGCTGCTGACGCAGGGCGCCGACGGGTATGCGCTGACCTGGATGGACGCGCGGGTCGACGGTCGGCCGATTACGCAGCGCAGTGGAAAGGCCGTCGAGATCAACGCGCTGTGGATCAACGCACTGGGAACCGTCGCCGATCTGTACAAGGCGACCGGCCGCGACGCCACGGCCGTCCTGCACCGGCGCGAGGCCGCCGCGACCTCGTTCCGACGGCGCTTCCCGAATCCGGACTGCGGGCTCTACGACGTGGTCGACGGCCCGGCCGGAGATGACGCGTCGCTGCGTCCGAACCAGCTGCTCGCCTACAGCCTCCCGTACGCGCCGTTGCGCGGGCAGGCACCGGCAGCGGTCGTCGGCGAGAAGCTGATGACTCCGCTGGGTCTGCGCACCCTGTCGCCGGACGACCCGGCTTACCAGAGGCACCATCAAGGATCCTCTGAGCAGCGCGACGCCGCGTACCACCAGGGCACCGTGTGGCCGTGGCTGCTCGGGCCGTACCGCGATGCCGTCGCCGCCGCGGCTGCCTCAGCCGGCGGATCGGCCGATGTGCCGGCTGCCAACCACCCGGCCAGCGATCCGGCCAATGACCCGGCCGCGACTGTCCTCGGCGGACTCCCCGGCCACCTCGGCGAAGCCGGGCTCGGCTCGGTCTCCGAGACCGCCGACGGCGCCGCCCCCCATGCCACCACCGGCTGCCCGTTCCAGGCGTGGTCGGTGGCCGAGGCCCTGCGCTGCTGGACCACCAGATTTTTCGACCGCACATGAACCACCGAGCACAACCAAGGGGAGCAATGCCCATGTCCGCACCAGTGCGCGAGCTGACGATGACGAAAGAAGAGAACGACGCGATGGCGGTGGTCCGGACCACGGTCCCGGCGCCGCCCCGGCCGGCTTCCCGGAGCCTGCGGATCCTGATGCTCTCCTGGGAGTACCCGCCGGTGGTCGTCGGCGGCCTGGGCCGGCACGTCCACGCGCTGGCCCGGAACCTGGCGCGGGCCGGCCACCAGGTGACCGTCGCCACCCGGCACGCCCCCGGCGCGCCGCTGGACGAGATCATCGAGGGCGTGCGCGTGGTGCGCGCGCCGGCCGACCCGCCGGCCATCCCCTTGGACACCCCGCACCTGCTCGCCTGGACCATGGCCTTCAACCACGCCCTGACCCGGGCCGCCCTGCACGCCGCCGACACCGGCGAGTTCGACCTGGTCCACGCGCACGACTGGCTGGTCACCCACACCGCGATCACCATGCGCGACCACCTGCGGGTGCCGCTGGTCGCGACCGTGCACGCCACCGAGGCCGGACGCCACCAGGGCTGGCTCCCCGGCGACCTGAACCGCGCGATCCACTCCGTCGAATGCTGGCTCGGCTCGGAGGCCGAGCGGGTGCTGGTGTGCTCCAAGTACATGGGCCGGGAAGTCGACGCCCTGCTCGGGGTGTCCGCCGCGAAGACCGCCGTCATCCCCAACGGCGTCGATCTGCCGCGCTGGTCGCCCAACCGGATGGACGTCGCCGCCGCGCGTTCCCGCTACGCCGGCAACGGGCCGCTGATCGGGTTCGCCGGCCGCCTGGTCTACGAGAAGGGCGTCCAGCACCTGCTGCACGCCGTGCCCGAGCTGCGCCGCCGGCACCCCGGGCTGCGCGTGGTGATAGCCGGCGACGGCCCGCAGCGCGGCGAGCTGGAGGCCACCGTCGGACGCCTGGACCTGCACCGCGAGGTCAGCTTCACCGGCTTCGTGCCGGCCCGCGGCCTGTCCTCGACCATGGCCTCCACCGACGCGATGGTGGTGCCGAGCATCTACGAGCCCTTCGGCCTGGTGGCGCTGGAGGCCGCGGCCGCCGGCGCGCCGCTGGCCGTCTCGAAGACCGGCGGGCTGGCCGAGATCGTCGAGCCGGGCGTGACCGGCCTGCGGTTCCCGGTCCGGGACGCCGAGGCGCTGACCGAGTCTGTCAGTTCCCTGATCAGCGACCGCGAGGCGGCGCGCGCCATGGCCGACGCCGCGCGCACGATGGTGCGCGAGCGCTATGGCTGGGACGACGTCGCGGTGGCCACGGCCGGGATCTACTCCAGCGTGGTGACCAAGGCCAAGGTCAAGCGGCCGCCGAACCTGTGGCGCAGCCACGATGCGCCGGACCGCGAGCCCGTGCGCATCCCGGAGGGCAACCTGCTGGAGTCGGCGGGGTTGCTGCCGTGACGTGGAACGGGGGAACCGCCGTGGGAGCCGGCGGGACGCGCTTGCAGGACATTCAGGATATTGATGTCGACTGGTCGTCGCTTTCCGTGCCGGACGACTCGCGCTATTGGCGGCGGTTCGGCGCGCACGTGCGGGTCGAGGAGTCCGGCGGCGTCGACGGGATCACCGGCGTCACCGGCGTCACCGGTGTCGAGTTCGCGGTGTGGGCGCCGAACGCCCAGCAGGTGAACGTCGAGGGCGACTTCAACGACTGGAACCCGCACCGCGGCGTGGAGCTGCGGCGCGACGACTCCGGCCGCTGGTCGGGCTTCGCGCCCGACGCCCGGCCCGGCCACCGGTACAAGTACAAGATCCTCGGCCGGGACGGGGTGTGGCGGCTGAAGGCCGATCCGGTGGCGTTCGCCGCCGAGACGCCGCCGGCCTCGGCCTCGGTGGTGTTCGACTCCCGGCATCAGTGGACTGACGAGGCCTGGATGGCGCGGCACCGCACCGGCGAGCGCTACTCGTTCAACGAGCCGATGTCGGTGTACGAGGTGCACCTGGCGTCCTGGCGGCCCGGGCTGTCCTACGACCAGCTCGCCGAGCAGCTGGTCGGGCACGTCGCGGGCCTGGGTTTCACGCACGTGGAGTTCCTGCCGGTCATGGAGCACCCCTTCGGCGGATCGTGGGGGTATCAGACCACTGGCTTCTACGCCCCGACCGCCCGCCTCGGCGACCCGGACGGGCTCCGGCGGCTCATCGACGCCTTCCACCGGGCCGGCGTCGCGGTGATCCTGGACTGGGTCCCGGCGCACTTCCCGCGCGACGACTGGGCCCTGGCCTGGTTCGACGGCGCGGCCCTGTATGAGCACCCTGACCCGCGTCGCGGCGAGCACCCGGACTGGGGCAGCCTGATCTTCGACTTCGGGCACCCCGATATCCAGAACTTCCTGATCGGCAGCGCGCTGTACTGGATCGAGGAGTTCCACGCCGACGGCCTCCGCGTCGACGCCGTGTCCTCGATGCTGTTCCTGGACTACTCGCGCGCGCCGGGGACGTGGGAGCCGAACTGCTTCGGCGGCAACGCGAACCTGCAGGCCCTCGACTTCATCAAGATGCTGACGAACGAGGTCCACGACCGGCACCCCTCGGTCGTCATGGTCGCCGAGGAGTCGGCGGCCTGGCCCGGCGTGACGCACCCGGTCGCCGACGGCGGCCTGGGCTTCGACGTGAAGTGGAACCTCGGGTGGATGAACGACACCCTGACCTGCCTCACCGTCGACCCCCTGTTCCGCCGCCACCACTGGGACGACCTCCGCAGGCCGTCCGCGTACGCCTTCATGGAGCACGACCTGCTCCCGCTGTCGCACGACGAGGTGGTCCACGGCAAGGGCTCCCTGGCCGGCAAACTGCCGGGCTGGCGCGGCCAGCAGAAGGACGGCCTACGCGGCCTGCTGGCGTACCAGTGGGCCTTCCCCGGCAAGCACCTGCTGTTCATGGGCGCCGAATTCGCCCAGCGCGCCGAGTGGAGCGAGCAGTGGGGCCTGGACTGGTGGGCCGACGCCGCCGACGGCGACGGCGTGACCCGCCTGGTCGCCGACCTGAACCGCCGCTACACAGAGCAGCCGGCCCTCTGGTCCCGCGACGACGACCCCGGCGCCACCCACTGGGGCACCGCCGACGCCGACGGCAACCTGATCGCCTTCGCCCGCTACGGCCGCGCCGAGGACGCAGTGGTCTGCATCACGAACTTCTCCGGCCAGGAGATCCGCGACCGGCGCATCGGTCTTCCATGGGGCGGCACCTGGCACGAGGTGCTGAACACGGACTCGCGCGACTACGACGGCGCCGGGGCTGGCAACCTCGGTGCGGTCACGGCTGATGCGGAGCAGGGACGGGGCTGGCTGCCGGCTTCGGGAGTGGTGACGGTCGGGGCTTACGCGACGGTGTGGCTTGCGGGGAGATACGGGCACTGACTCGGTGATGGATTGAGGCACGACTTGAGCGCGTCGCCGGGTTGTCGGGCGGCGCGCTCAAGTTCCCGGCGTGAAGCAGCGCGCGCCCGGCTTATGCTCCGGCGCGCGCTGTCAGGGCGCTAGTTCGCGGCCGAGTCGTGCCACCTCAGCACCCGCAATGCCCGCAGCGTGTTCCACCGGCTCGGCTTGCCCTCCCCGTCGTCGATCGCGAAGTGCATGTCGCCGGGGTGCGGGTTCTCCAGCGGCCACCGGCCTTCAGTATCCTGCTTGCCGCGCACCAGTTCGACCGCTTCGGTGACTCGCTCGTCGGGGGCCACACCGGCCGCGCGCAGGTAGTCCAGGCCGCGGAGCACGTCGTAGTGCCAGAACGTCGGGTACGAGAACTCCAGCCAGGCCATCGGTTCGCCGGTCGACAGGCGGCGGAACATCCGTCGCCGCAGCAGGTATTCCTGGCCGCGTCGCAGGGCCTCGGACAGCTGTGGCCCGCCGCCCACCGCCCGTTCGTACTCCGTCAGTCCCTCCAGCACCTCGATCGTGGTGTGGAACGAGCCGCGAGTGGAGCCGTTCTCCTGTTCGCAGTTCCAGCCGCCGTCGGCCATCTGCTCGCCGAGCAGCCGGGCCACCACCGCCGTGACGTCCACGCCGTAGTACGCCCCGAGCGCGACCGCGCGGCCGTTGATGCAGGGCTCCACCTCGCCCGAGAAGAACGGCTCGCCGTCGTGTTCCCACCGCGCGTTCGCATGAACGCGCGCCACGGCGTCGCGCACCGCCGGATCGCCCGGCTCGACGCCGAACAAGCGCATCAGCGTCAAGCTCCAGGCGATCGACGTCCATTCGGGGAACAGGGTGCCCTGCCGCGACGCGTCCATCGACCGCCACCACTGCGCTGCCTTCTCGGAGGAGAACGTCGGCGTGCCCGTCGGCCACTTGCCGTCCGGCCGCTGCAACGCCAGCAACCGGCCGCCCCAGCCGTCGGACACCACGCGCGCACGCTCGGCCGCGACCTGCTCCGCGGGCGCGTCGGCGAGGTCGCGCAGCACCTGCCAGCGGATCGCGGGGTCGCTGTCCAGCAGCCAGTCGACGACGTCCATGACGAAAAACCTACTTCACCTGGTCCGCCAACCGCGCGATCTGCCCCACTCCCGGGGCCCGCGCCCGATCGGCCTGCTGCGATCCGTCCCGCCATACCGAGACTATCGCCGCTAACTCCTCCAGCACCTCGCAGCTGGCCCGCCGGATCGCCGCCAGCGGCGCCGGCGAGCACCAACAGGACGTACTGCACCGCATCGGCGCCCCGGCTGTCCGGGCCCGCCGAGATGTGCGCCGAGATGTGCGCCGAGATTGTGACCAGCACCGCAGCCGTGACGACGCCGACCGCCGCCTCGGGCAGCCAGGTGGGTACGCGGAGTACTACACCACCGAACCGAAACAGCGACGTCGAAACAGCAACGCCGAAGGGGCGCACCCGATATCAGCACACGCAGACTCGGAGACGGAAGGTCGTTCAGCATCGAACGTCCAGCATCGAACGTCGAGGGGGACTCGTGCCCGAAGTCCGTGCGCGGAGACCAGACCGGGGCCGGCGCGCGCCGGCGGTGACGCGAATCAGCCCCCAGCGATGGACCGAGGTGCGGGCCGCCGTGCACGAGGTCACGGAACGCTTCAGCCGTCTCGTGCTCTCCAGCGATCCGGACGCGATGGCCACCGCGGACTGGACCGTCGCCGACACCGCGGCGCACGTCGCTGCGATCGCGTGGCAGTACACGTCGTTGGTCATCTCCTACGACACCGAGCGGCCCATCGACGGAGTCAGGGAACTGCTTCTGAGCACCACCGTCGACAACATCCACACCGGGCTGAACGAGGCGATGCGGCGCAACTTCACGCAGCGTGACCCCGTGGCTCTGGTGGCGACCCTGCGTTCCTCGGTCGCCAGGGTGCTGGAGCTGACCGAGGACGCCGACCCGGCCTCGACCGTGGTCTGGCTCGGCGGCGCGAGCCTGCCGCGCGCCGGGCTGCTGGCGCATCTGACCAACGAGATGCTGCTGCACGGCCGGGACATCGCGCGGGCCGGCGGCCGGCCTTGGCCGATCCCGGAGCGACAAGCCGCGCTGTTCTTCGAGCTCTTCATCGTCGAGATCATCCGCAACGGCGTCGGCGTCCTGCTGGACGTCACCGGGCCGCCGCGTCCGGGACGGATCGCCGTGGAGTTCCGCAGCGCCTACACCGAACCGGTCGCGATCGTCGTCACTGACGGTGTGGTGTCGGTCGAGGAACCGGGCCGGGATGTGGACGTGCGCCTGTTCTTCCGGCCCGCCGCCCTGAATCTGATGCTGTTCCACCACGTGGGCCGGCTACGGACGGTACTGAACGGCGGAGTGCGGGCGCGGGGCAGGCGCGTGTGGCTGCTTCCCGCGTTTCTGCGGAAGGTCCGGCTGCCCTGAGCTGAATTCATCTCAGCTGAATCCCCGATAGGCGCTGCGTTTCCGTGGCGTCATGCGCCGCCATCCCCTGAGGTACGCCGTCATGCGCCGACGTGTGTCGGCGACATTTCGGCGTGCCCGAATATGGATTTCCGCAGAGTCCTCACACTGAGTAGCGGAGCAATTCCGGAGAAGCACCATCGAAGCTGGAGGACGCATGCTGAGGATAAGGGCGGGATGCCCATGATGCGGCAAGACCATGACGTCGTCTTGTCCCATGTCGTGTTTCAAAACTCCGGCCCATCGAGCCCATGTGCCCTGCACGGATACAGCAAGCCGCAACCCGTTGATGGAGAAGAGGAGTAGGGAATGGCGTTCTCCGAACGTCTTCGCAGACTGGTTCCCGGCGTCACGGCGCTGATTCTCGGAATCGTGATGGTCTTCGTTGCCAATGCCCCGGTCCAGGCCAGCGGCGGTGACGCGGTCGCCAAGCAGTTCTCCTTCCAGGAGATGCCGATCGCCTTCCCGCCGGGATACGACAGCCTTCCACAGCAAACGGTCCGCCAGGTGAATCCGGCCTATTACAAGATCCGGTCCTGGATATCGTCGGTCGGCGCCGGAGTGGCGATCAACGACCTGGTCGGGCACGGCAAGGCCGACGGGATGTGCATCGTGGACACCCGGACCGACAAGGTGGTGGTCACCTACACGCCGACCGCCCCGGCCGCCGACCGGTTCACGCCGTTCACCCTGGACCCGGCACCGCTGCCGTACGACAGCATGTCGATGGCCCCGATGGGCTGCACCCCCGGCGACTTCCTGGGCGACGGCCGGATGGACCTGCTGGTCAGCTACTGGGGCCGGACCCCGGTGCTGTTCCTGGCCAAGTCCGACGCGACCACGCCGTCGGCCGGCGCCTACAAGCCGGTGGAACTGGTCCCGGCGGCCAGCCCGGACGGGAAGTACCACGGGCCGCAGTGGAACACCAATGCCATCGCCGTCGGCGACTTCGCCGGCCACGGCCACCCCGACATCATCGTCGGCGACTACTTCCCGAACTCCGCGGTCCTGGACCCGCACGGGCAGAAGAACGTCCAGATGCCCAACAGCCTGTCCAGCGCCAACAACGGCGGCGGCGCGCACGTGCTGCGCTGGGTGAGCGCGACGTCGGGCACGGACCCGACGGTCAGCTACGTCGAGGACCAGGACGCCATCCCGTTCGCGAACTCCGCGGGCTGGACGCTGGCCATCGCCTCGGCCGACCTCACCGGCGACGGGCTCCCGGACGTCTACATCGCCAACGACTTCGGGCACGCCTTCGTGCTCCACAACGTCTCGGACGGCCAGACCATCAAGTTCTCCACCGTCTTCGGCAAGCGCACCGCGACCACCCCGAAGTCCTTCGTGATGGGCAACGGCTCGTTCAAGGGCATGGGTGTGGACTTCGCCGACGTGAACGACAACGGCCGCTTCGACGCCATGGTCTCCAACATCACCACCGCCTGGGGCCTGGAGGAGAGCAACTTCCTGTGGATCAACCAGGCCAAGAGCGGTGCGGAGATGAAGAAGGACCTGGACGACGGCTACGCGCCGTTCACCCAGGAGGCCGAGCAGAAGGGCGTGGCCTGGACCGGCTGGTGCTGGGACACGAAGATGGCCGACTTCACCAACAGCGGGCAGCCGGAGATCCTGCAGGCCGACGGGTTCGTGAAGGGCACCATCAACCGGTGGCCGTGGCTGCAGGAGATGGCCATGATGAACGACGACCTGTTGTCGAACCCTGCGATGTGGCCGAACGTCGGGCCCGGTGACGACATCGCCGGCGACCAGACCATGGCCTTCTACGCCCGCAACTCCGACGGCGAGTTCGTGAACGTCAGCAAGCAGCTCGGGCTGGCCGTGCCGACCCCGACCCGCGGCATCGCGATCGGCGACACCACCGGCACCGGCCGCCTGGACTTCGCGATCTCCCGCCAGTTCGGCGCCCCGGCGTTCTACGCCAACACCGAGCCCATGCTCGGCGACTACCTCGACCTCAACCTGGTGCGCCCGTCCACTGACGGCCAGGCGAACACCGGGCTCGAAGGCGCCGGCACCCCGGCCTACGGCGCGACGGTCACCGTCACCACAACAGATGGCAAGACGGGGGTTGAAACAACACAGATCTCCCAGCTCGACGGCGGCAGCGGCCACACCGGCAAGCGCAGCTTCGACGTGCACTTCGGCTTCGGCATGTACATGGGCCCGGTCCAGGTGCACCTGCAATGGCGTGACGCGCAGGGCCAGCTCCACACCCAGGACATGCAACTCCCCGAGGGCAGCCACACCCTGACGCTCTCGGGCAACGCGCAGGAGGTTCCGGCGAAATGACGTCCACGATGAATCCGGGCGCCGGGAGCACGGCGTCGCCGGCGGCGCCGAGCGCGCCCCAGGCCGCGCCGAAGAAGAAACGCGGCAACATCGACCCGCGCTATCTGGCGCTGCGCAACTTCGCGATCTCGATCAGCGTGTTCAACATCTTCGGCTACACCCTGCTGGGCTTCGAGCAGCCGTGGCTGTGGGCCATCATCTCGGTGCTCTACGCCTACTTCCTGGAGACCACCTTCGAGGTGATCAGCGCGTGGGCGCAGCGCCGCCCCCGCCGCTTCATGGGCCGCGGTGTGCGCGGGATGTACGAGTTCCTGCTCCCGGCGCACATCACCGCGCTGGCCTGCAACATGCTGCTCTACGGCAACAACCAGATCTGGCCGATCCTGTTCGCGGTCGGCGTCGGCGTGACCGGCAAGCACGCGCTCCAGGCGCCGATCCAGGGCCGGATGCGGCACTTCATGAACCCCTCGAACTTCGGCATCACCATGACGCTGCTGGTGTTCGGCGGCACCTGGATGAGCATCGCGCCGCCGTACGAGTTCACCGAGAAGGCGAATACGTTCTTCCGCGTCATGATCATCGTCGTCATCGCCACCGCGGGCACCGTCATCAACGCCCTGCTGACCAAGAAGACCCTGCTGATCACCGGCTGGATGGGCGGCTTCTTCCTGCAGGCGGTGGTCCGGCACTGGATCTGGCACGTGGCGCTGTTCAACGCCCTGGGCCCGATGACCGGCGTGGCGTTCATCCTGTTCAGCAACTACATGATCTCCGACCCGGGCACCACGCCCTCGCGCCCGCGCAACGGCTTCATGTTCGGCGCCTCGGTCGCCACCGTCTACGGGATCATGATGGTCTTCAACATCGTCTACACCCTGTTCTTCGCGACGTCCTTCGTCTGTGCCGCCCGCGGGGTCGGCTGGTGGGTCGCGCACCTGATGAAGAAGCGGAAGGCGGCGCGCGGGACGCAGCCGCTGGCGCCGCTGCCGTACGGCAGGCCCGCGCCGGCCGAGGCCGGGACGATCGCCGCGTGAACACCAAGCCTGCCGTGAACACCGAGCTTGCCATGAACACACGGATCGCCGTGGTCGGCGTCGCCTGCCGCTATCCCGACGCCGACTCCCCGCAGCGGCTCTGGGAGAACGTCCTGGCCGGACGTCGGGCCTTCCGCCGCCTGCCGGACGAGCGGATGCGCGCCGAGGACTACTACTCACCGGACCCGACGGCCCCGGACCGCTTCTACTCGGCCAAGGCCGCGGTCATCGAGGGGTTCGAGTTCGACAGGGTCAAGTACAAGATCGCCGGCAGCACCTTCCGGTCCACCGACATGACCCACTGGCTGGCCCTGGACACCGCGTCCCGGGCTTTGGCCGACGCCGGGTTCCCCGACGGCGCGGGTCTGAACGGCCGGGCCACCGGCGTCATCATCGGCAACACCCTGACCGGCGAGTTCGCCCGCGCCAACGTCATGCGGCTGCGCTGGCCGTACGTCCGGCGCACCGTCGGAGCGGCCCTGCGCGAGCAGGGCTGGGACGACGCCGCGCTCACCGCGTTCCTGGAGGGCCTGGAGCAGCGCTACAAGGCGCCGTTCCCCGGCATCGACGAGGACACCCTGGCCGGCGGCCTGGCCAACACCATCGCCGGCCGGATCTGCAACCACTTCGACTTCGCCGGCGGCGGCTTCACCGTCGACGGGGCCTGCTCCTCTTCGCTGCTGTCGGTGGCCACCGCATGCGACGCGCTGGCCGCCGGCAAGCTCGACGCCGCCGTCGCCGGCGGCGTGGACCTGAGCATCGACCCCTTCGAGGTGATCGGCTTCGCCAAGACCGGGGCCCTGGCCACCGGCGAGATGCGGGTCTACGACAAGCACTCCAACGGGTTCTGGCCCGGCGAAGGCTGCGGAATGCTGGTCCTGATGCGGGACGAGGAAGCGCTCCGGCGCGGCCTGTTCCGTTACGCGACCATCGCCGGCTGGGGCTACTCCTCCGACGGCAAGGGCGGCATGACCCGGCCGGAGGCCTCCGGGCACCGGCTGGCCATCGAGCGCGCCTATGCGGCTGCCGGGTTCGACATAGACAGCGTCGCCTATCTCGAAGGCCACGGCACCGGCACCGCCGTCGGCGACGCCACCGAGCTGCGGGCCTTCTCCGAGGCCCGGCGCGCCGCCGACCCGGACGCCGCACCCGCGGCGATCAGCACCGTCAAGGGCAACTTCGGGCACACCAAGGCCGCCGCCGGCGTGGCCGGCCTGCTCAAGGCCATCCTGGCGGTCCGGCACCAGGTGATCCCGCCGGCCACCGGCCACGTCGACCCGCACCCGGAGCTGACCGGCGACCGGCCTGCACTGCGGGTGCCAGCCGCGGCCGAGCTGTGGCCGCAGGACAAGACCGTCCGGGCCGGCGTGTCGTCGATGGGCTTCGGCGGCATCAACGCGCACATCGTCGTCGAACACGGCGACGGCGCGCGCCGCACCGAGCTCGGCGCCGAGACCCGGCAGCTGGTCCGCTCCCGCCAGGACGCGGAGCTGCTGCTGGTCGACGCCGCCGGGGTGGCCGAGCTGCGCGGCCGGATCGCGCAGGTCGCCGCGCTGTGCGGACGCCTGTCCTACGCCGAGGTCGCCGACCTCGCGGCCACCCTGCAGTCCGAGACCGCCGACCGGCCGCTGCGCGCGGCGGTCGTCGCCGGTTCGCCGGAGGAGGCCGAACGCAAGTTCGGCAAACTCCTGACCCTGCTCGACGCGGGCTCGCGGTCGGTGTTGGACCTGGCCGACGGGGTCTTCCTGGGCAGCGCGGCGATGCTGCCCCGGATCGCGTTCCTGTTCCCCGGCCAGGGCGCTGGGCGGCGGGGCGACGGCGGGGCGCTGCGGCACCGGTTCGCCGAGATCGACGAGCTCTACCGGGCCGCCGCGCTGCCGACCGACGGCGACCTGGTCGCCACCGAGGTCGCGCAGCCGCGCATCGTCACCTCCTCGCTCGCGGGTCTCAAGATCCTGACTCGCCTCGGCATCGAGGGATCGGGCGCGGCGGGCCACAGCCTGGGCGAGCTCACGGCCCTGCACTGGGCTGGCGCGATGGACGAGGCCGGGTTGCTGGCCGCCGCCTCGGCGCGCGGCCGCATCATGGCCGCCGCGTCGGCCGGGAACGGCGCCATGGCGTCGATCTCCGCCGCCGCCGAGGTCGTCGAGCCGCTGCTGGCCGGCGAGCCGGTGGTGATCGCGGGCTACAACAGCCCGACCCAGACCGTGGTGTCAGGGCCCGCCGATGCTGTGGAGCGGGTCGGTATCCGGGCCTCCTCCAGAGGTCTGGACGTGGCCCGGATCGCGGTGTCGCACGCCTTCCACTCCGAGCTGGTCGCCCCGGCGGCCGAGGAGTTCGGATCCTGGCTCGCCGAGCAGGGTTTCAGTCCCCTGCGACGTCGCATGGTCTCGACCGTGACCGGTCAGGAGCCGGATGCGGACTTGGACGTGCCGGCCCTGCTGGCCCGCCAGATCCGCGAACCCGTCCGGTTCTCCGACGCGGCCGCGGCCGTGGCCGAGCGCGCCGACCTGCTCATCGAGGTCGGCCCGGGACGGATCCTGCGCGGCCTGGCCGCCGACATCGCCCCCGCGGTGCCGGTGGTCTCGATGGAGACCGACAGCCCGTCGCTGGCCGGTCTGCTGCGCACGGTCGCTGCGGCCTACGTGCTCGGCGCGCCGGTGCGGCACGGCGAGCTGTTCGCCGACCGGTTCACTCGGCCGCTGCCGCTGGACAAGGAGTTCAGCTTCTTCGCCAGTCCCTGTGAGACGGCGCCGGAGGACATCCCGGCTGTCGTCGTCACCACCGGGAACGGCGTCGCGGTCGGCGGCCCGGCGGCCGAATCGGCGCTGCGGATCGAACTGGCCGCACCGGAAGGGGCCGCACGGGGACAGAGCGTGCTGGAAGTCCTGACGCGGCTCGCCTCCGAGCGTGCCGAGCTGCCGCCGGAAGCCGTCCGTCCGGACAGCAATCCGCTGGACGAGCTGCACCTGAGCTCCATCACGGTCGGCCAGATCGTCAACCAGGCCTGCCGCGAACTGGGTCTGGTGCCGCCGGCCACCACCTCGGCGTTCGCCACCTCCACGATGGCCGAACTCGCCGCGATGCTGGAGGAGCTCGGCGGGACGACGCAGGAGACTGACGCCGAACGGCCGCGGGCCGCACCCGGCGTGGGTCCTTGGGTCCGGGCTTTCGCGGTGGACCTGGTCCCGACTGCGGTCGGCGTGCCGGTCTCTGGTGCTAGTGCTAGTGCTAGTGCTAGTGCTGGTGCCGGCGGCGGAATCGGCGGCGAATGGCGGCTGTTCGCGCCGGACCGGCATCCGCTGGCCACCGCGCTGCACGAGGCGCTGCGCCAGGCCGGCCTCGGCGACGGGGTTCTGCTGTGCCTGCCCCGCGAGGCCAACGAGGACGACGTCCTGCTGATGCTGCGCGCGGCCCGCGCCGCGCTGTCCGCCGTGGACCCCGTGCGCTTCGTCGTGATCGGGGAACGGCGCGGCGGCGCGGGACTGGCCAAGACGCTGCACCTGGAGGCGCCGAACGTCGCCACCACGGTCGTCACCCTGCCGTTGCCGCTGGGGATGTCAGAAGCGCGCGCGGACCGCGCGGTGCACCGGATCGTCGCGGACGTCGCGGCGACCGACGGGTTCAGCGAGGTGTTCTACGACTCGGCGGGGGAGCGGCGCGTGCCGGTTCTCAGGGCCCTGCCGGAGACGCCCGCGCACGCACATGACAGTCCTCTGACGTCCGCCGACGTTCTGCTGGTCACCGGCGGCGGCAAGGGCATCACCGCCGAGTGCGCGCTGTCGCTGGGCCTGGAGACCGGTGCCGCGATCGGCCTGCTGGGCCGGTCGGACCCGGCCGAGGACGCCGAACTCGCGGCCAACCTGGAGCGGATGGCCGCGGCTGGCGTGCGGTACCACTACGCGCGTGCCGACGTCACCTCCGCCGACGAGGTGAAGGCTGCGGTCGAGCAGGTCCGGGGCGCTCTCGGCACGGTGACCGCGGTGCTGCACGGCGCCGGCCGCAACGTGCCCACGGCCCTGGTGAACCTGGACGAAGCGGCGTTCCGCAGAACCCTGGCACCGAAGATCGCAGGGCTCGAAGCCGTGCTGTCCGCGGTCGATCCGGCCTCGCTGCGGCTGCTGGTCACCTTCGGCAGCATCATCGGCCGCGCCGGTCTGCGCGGCCAGGCCGACTACGCCGTCGCCAACGACTGGATGACGGACCTGACGCACCGGGTGGCCGAGGAGTTCCCCGGCTGCAAGTGCCTGGCGCTGGAATGGTCCGTGTGGTCCGGCGCCGGCATGGGGGAGCGGCTCGGCGTGCTGGAAGCGCTGGTGCGCGAAGGCATCGAGCCGATCCCGGCCGAGGACGGGGTGGCGCTGCTGTCCCGGATGATCGCCGATCCGTCGGCGCCGACCTCCGCGGTCGTGATGGGACGCGCGGAGGGCCTGCCGACGATCGCCCTGGAGCGCGCCGAGGTTCCGCTGCTGCGCTTCCTGGACCGGGTGCAGGTGCACTACCCCGGCGTGGAGCTGGTGGCGGACTGCGACCTGTCCGGCGACAGCGACCTGTACCTGCCCGACCACTACCTGGACGGTGACCTGCTGTTCCCGGCGGTGTTCGGCATGGAGGCGATGGCGCAGGCGGCCAAGGCCCTGACCGGCCGCGGCCAGGCGCCGGTGCTGGAGGACGTGGAATTCCTCCGGCCGATCGTCGTCCCGCCTCAGGGCTCGACGACGCTGCGGGTCGCGGTGCTGGCCGACGGCCCGGACGCGGTCACGGCCGTGATCCGCAGCAGCGACACCGGTTTCGCGGCCGACCACTTCCGGGCCCGGCTCCGTTACGGGGTCGCGGCGTTGGACGGCGGCGCGGCGTCCGGGGCCGGAACCGAGCACCTGCTTCTGGATCCGGCCGGCGACCTCTACGGTCCCGTGCTATTCCAGGGCGGCCGGTTCCGGCGCCTGCTCGGCTACCGTGCGCTGGCCGCGAAGCGTTGCGTGGCGGACATCGCCAACCAGCCGACCGCGCCGTGGTTCGCGCCGTTCCTGGCCGGTGAGCTGGTGCTCGCCGACCCCGGAACGCGAGACGCCATGATGCACTCGATCCAGTGCTGCGTGCCGGACGCGACGCTGCTGCCGGCCGGGATCGAGAAGCTGTACCTGGCCGACCCGGCTGTCGTCAGGGATCAGGACGCTGTCACCCTGCACGGCCGCGAGCGCAGCCGCGACGGCGACACCTATATATGGGACGTCGACGTGCGCGACGGCTCCGGCGCTCTGGTCGAGCGCTGGAAGGGCTTGACCCTGCGCGCGGTGCGCAAACAGGACGGCTCCGGCCCCTGGACGCCGACGCTGCTCGGTCCGTACATCGAGCGGCGTACGGACCAGGTTCTGCCGGCCGCCCTGCGGGTCGCGATCCGTCCGGACGCGCCGGGGGAGGACCGCGGCGTCGAGACCCGGCGCCGCCAGACCGCGCAGACGGTCGGCTGGCTGCTCGGCGGCGAGGCCGACCTGCGCTACCGGCCCGACGGCAAACCCGAGGCCTCCGGCGGGTTCGCGGTGTCCTCGGCGCACGGCGCCGGCGTGACGCTGAGCGTCGCCGCCGAGGGTGTCGCAGTGGCCTGCGACATCGAGGTGGCGGTGGAGCGGCCGGAGAGCGAGTGGGCCGACCTGCTCGGCCTGCCGGGCCTGCATCTGGCGCGGCTGATCGCGGCCGAGTCCGGCGAGGCGCCGGCGTCCGCGGCCACCCGGGTCTGGGGTGCGCTGGAAGCACTGGGCAAGAGCGGCCGGGCGCGGGCGGACCTGGTCGTCGACGGGCCCGCCCGGGACGACCGCTGGGTCCTGCTGCGGTCGGGCGGGGCGCGGATCGCGACCTTCGCGACCGCGCTGCGCGGGCAGTCCGAGCCGGTGGTGCTCACCCTGCTCGCCGAAGACAAGGAGTAACGGTGGTAACGGTGGAGTCCTACTACGAATACCGGCACCTGGTGGGTTTCGAGGAGACCAACCTCGTGGGCAACGTCTATTACGTCAATTACCTACGGTGGCAGGGCCGCTGCCGGGAGATGTTCCTGCGGGAGCAGGCCCCTGAGGTACTGGCGGAGGTCCAGGACGACCTGAAGCTGTTCACGCTGAAGGTGGATTGCGAATTCCTCGCCGAGATCACGGCCTTCGACGAGCTCTCGATCCGGATGCGCCTGGAGGACCTGACGCAGACGCAGGTCGGGTTCGCGTTCGACTACGTGAAGCTGGCCGACGAGCAGGAGACGCTGGTGGCCCGCGGCCGGCAGCGGATCGCCTGCATGCGCGGCCCGAACGGGGACACCCGGCCGGCGAAGGTGCCGGACGCGCTGCGCGAGGCGCTGTCGCGGTACCGGATCGCGCCTGCCGCTGCGGGTGCCTCGGGTGCCTCGGGTGCCTCGGGCGCTTCGGGCGGCCCGGGTGCGTCCGGTACGGCCGGTGCCGCCGGTGCTTCCGGATCCAAGGTGCTCGCCGGGTCGGCCGCCGACCGCGGCGGCGAGGCGGTGCTGCAGGGATCGCGGCCGTGAGCGTCATCGGGACGGCCGGCCTGGATCCGGAACCCACGCTGCGCGACCGGCTGCCGTCCGGGCTGCACGCCCCGGCGGATCTGCGCAGCTGCTTCGGGATGTTCGCCACGGGCATCACGGTGGTCTCCGCCGGCGGCCCGAACCCGTGCGGCATGACGGCGAACTCCTTCACCTCGGTGTCGCTGGACCCGCCGCTGGTGCTGGTGTGCATCGTGCACGACGCCGCGATGCACAAGGCGATCCTGGGCGAGGGCAGCTTCGCGATCTCGGTCCTCGCCGCGCACCAGGAGCCGGTCGCGCGGCACTTCGCCAACCGCGACCGGCCGCGCGGCGAGCGCGAGTTCGAGGCCGTGCGCTGGCAGCCCGGCCCGGTCACCGGCGCCCCGGTGGTGGCCGACACCCTGGCCTGGATCGAGTGCGGCCTGGCCGCCGTGTACGACGGCGGCGATCACTCGATCTTCGTGGGCTCGGTCCTGGACATGGGCAAGGGCGGAGCCGGGGACGCGCTGCTGTTCTTCCGCGGCGGCTACCACCGGCTGGAACCGGGGACATCGAAGTAGGCGCGGCGCGACACACCCCTGCCCGGGCGGTTCCGGCATCCCTGCCGGATCCGCCCGCGGCCGTCGTTTTATGCACAAGTCCGCTATATGCAGATGTTCGCGCAGGAATCACGTCATGAACTCTCATGTTCATGAATATACGAACGTTCACCTGTATTTGTAACTCTCCGAGCGCCCCTCGCGATGGATCAGAGCACGTTGGAAGAAGCCTGACGTGATCTAGATGCATGAGCATTTTATTCGCTCGCTGTTAACTCCCACGCACCTTCCGTCCGAAACAGGCGGCAGCGCGTGCGTGCCAACGGCCGCCAGACCACAGGGGGGACTCTCCGGCCGCGGCCCCGCATCGGAAGGCGGACTCATGACCCCAACCCAACGGTGGACGCTCGCCGTGGCCTGGATCGTGATCCTGACCGCCGGCGCCGACAACCTCGGCGTCAACACGGCGCTGCGCGCCATCCAGGCCACCGGCGTCGCCTCGGCTCCGACCCTGCTGTGGGCGCTGCTGGTGCACCTGCTGGCGCTGCTGGCCGCGCTGTCCGCCGGCGACCGGATCGGCACCCGGATCGGCAACCGGCGCGCGCTGATCGCCGGATCCCTGCTGTACGCCGGGGCTTCGGCGGCCTGCGCGCTGGCGACGCACGGGACCGTGCTCGTCGCGGCCCGCGCCGGCCAGGGTGCGGGATCCGGGCTGGCGGTCGCGGCGGCGCTGGGGCTGATGGGCCTGGCGTTCCCGGCGGACTCCCGCGGCACGGCGGCCCACCGCGTGGCGCCGGGCTTCGCGCTGGCGCTGGTGGCCGGCCCGCTGGCCGACGGCGCCGTGGCCGCCGGTCCCGGCTGGCGCTGGATCTTCGCCGCCGACGCGGTGATCGGCGTCTGCGTCGCGGCGATCTGTTACCGGCTGATCCGTCCGGACCGGGGCCGGCGCGGGCGCCTGGACCCCGAGGGAGCGCTGGCCGCCGTCATCGCCGTGGGCGGGCCCGTCTGGGCTCTGCTGCGCGCCGACCGGGTCGGCTGGCGCGCGCCGGAGGTGTTGGTCGTGCTGGGGATCGGCGTCGTCGCCTTGGCCGCGCTGCTGTGGTGGGACACCCCGTCAGGGCCCTTGCACCGCTGGCGGTTCCTCGCGGCCAACGCCTCCGACCTGTTCCTGTTCGCGTCGATCTACGGCACCGGGTTCCTGGTGGCCGCCGATCTGCGCGGCGTCGGCGGCCACGGGCCGCTGGGGATCGGGCTGCGGCTCACCCCGTGGACCGGGTTCATGGCCGCGGCGACGGTGTACCCGGTGCGCGAGCGGTTCGGCCGGGAGTGGGTCTCGGCGTTGGGCTCCGCACTGCACGCCGGGGGGCTGGTCTGGCTGGCGTGGCTGGCACCTTCGGGTCAACTCTCGACCACTGCGGCGATTCCGCTTGCGCTGTCTGGGATCGGCGCCGGGCTGGCCTTGTCGCGGGCCCGGGTCGCCGGGCTCGGCCGGGTGCGGCGGGACGCTCCGGGGCGGGCGCCGGCGCTGCTCGGCGCGGTGCCGATGGCCGGGGCCACGGTCGGGATCGCGCTGCTGGCCGTGGTCGCGCACGCCAGCCGGTCCGGCGTCCCGGGCCCGCACCGGGCCGCCGGTACGGCGCTGGCCTGTGCCGCCGGCCTCGCGCTGGCCGCCGCGGTCGCTGTGCTGGCGGTGCCGCGCGAGCGGGGGCCCGCTCCGCGTCCGCCGACCCGGCGCCGGCCGGTTTGGACGGCTTGGACGGTTTGGACGGCTTGGTCGGCGTTGCGGCCGCTGATCCTGGTCAGCGCACCGAACGGTGGTCGGCGAGTGGTGTCCAGGAAGCGATGTGGCGTGCCGCGGTGAAGCTCGCCCACGAGGTCAGGTGGATCAGGGTTCTGTCGGCGCCGGAGGCGGCTTTGGGGCTGCCTCCGGCGCCGGTGCCAGCTCTGGTGCCGGAGCCGGAGCCGGTCCGGAAGGCGGCGATCGTCTGGTCGTCGACCTGCCAGGACGCCAGCGCCACCAGCAGGGCCAGCCGACCCGCGGCCCGGTCGGCGCCGGGCAGCTCGGCGACCGCCTGGTCCAGCCAGCGGCGGTCCAGGCCGGGCGGGCGGCCGTCCCAGGCGCCGAGGACCCGCGGCAGCAGCTCGGCGACCGAGTCCGGCACCACCTCGCGTCCGGCCTGCTCGACGGCGCGCGCGGCGCGTGCGAAGGCCTCGGCGACCGCCGGGGTGCCGGCGGCCCAGGCCAGGTCGGCCGGGAGCGGGGCGGCGGGCAGCAGGTCGGCGGAGGTGCCGGCGGGCTTGGGGCGGCGCGAGGCCCGGCGCATCAGGGTGCCGAGGACGCGGGCGACCACCGGCAGCGCGCTGCGCGGGGTGCCGTCGGGCATGGGGACGTCGGGCAGGAACACGTTGACCATGCGGTTGAGGTAGTGGAAGACCGCGGTCACGCCGACCAGCTCAGGGGCCTGATCCGCGGGGAAGGGGAGTTCGAGCCCTGAGGCGGTGTCGCGGACCGCGCCGTCCCGGGCCCACGCGGCGATCGCGCGCAGCCGGTCGTCGTCGATGGCGTCGAAGTGGTCGTCGGCGATGGCCTGCGCGTCGCGGCCGCGCACCAGCGAGTTCACGGTCGCGGTGTGGACGGTGACGCAGTAAGGGCACGAATTCGCCAGCGACACCGCCGAGGCCGCGACCTCCTTGGCGGCGCGCTCGGCCAGGCCGTCGGCGACCAGCGTCTCGCGCAGCGTCAGCCAGCTGGCCGCCAGCAGCTCCGGGGCCGGGGAGTGCAGGGCCAGCGGCGGGGCCAGCACGCCGAAGTCGCGCTCCATCTCGCCGTAGACCCGGGCCACCAGATGGCGTGCCGAGCGCACGTCTACCGGCGTGACCCGCTGGACCTGCGCGAGCGCCGTACGGCGGAGGGCCGGTCGGATGGGGTTGGCACTCATCTTCGCTCCTTCGGCGGTCCCCGGGCGGAAAGCCACGGCGGCATATGTGTCTTATGATCCGGTAGGTCTGCCGCCGCGAGCCTCTTCGAGATTGCGGCGCGGAGGTTCGCAGCCCCCTGATGCCCCGGGCGCCGGCGGCCAGCGAAGCGCACAGCGGAAGAGGAGGACCGGGGCCCGCCGTCCCGATACTCGACAGTGACCCCGGACATGCGATTTCGCCGGCTGGCGCGGCGGACAGGGAGGACCCCGTGAACGCGATGCAGGACGTTTACACCGACTTGGCGGCCGAGGCCGCCGACCTCGACGGCGTGGTGGCTGCACTGGACCCGGCGGGCTGGCGGACGCCGACCCCGGCCCCGGGCTGGACGGTCCAGCACCAGATCGCGCACCTGGGCTTCATCGCCCACCTGGCCTGGGCCGCAGCAGCGGACCGCGCCGAATTCGGCCGCCTGGCAGCAGCAGCCAAGGACGACTTCGAAGGCGCCGTCAACACCGCCCTGGCCGACTACCTGACCGGCGGCCCCACCCAGACCCTGTCCCGCTGGCGCACCGACCAGGCCGCCGCCACCAAGGCCCTCGCCGAGGTCCCGGCGGACCAGGTCGTGCCCTGGCTGGTGAACCCCCTCCCGCCCTCCATCCTGGCGGCAGCAGGCCTGATGGAACTCTTCGGCCACGGCCAAGACGTCTACGACGCCCTCGGCATCGACCGCACCCCCACCGACCGCATAGGCCACCTCGCCTTCTTCGGCACCCGCACCCGCGACTTCGGCTACCTGGCCCACAACCTCACCCCGCCAACCGAAGAATTCCGCTTCGAACTCACCGCCCCCAGCGGCCTGATCTGGAACTTCGGCCCCGAAAC
>NZ_JAACYW010000128.1 GCF_015356825.1 Catenulispora rubra
ACCGAGCCCTACCGCCTGGTCCACCGCCGTCAACGCTGGTACCTGTTCGCCTGGGACCTGGAGCGCGCGGACTGGCGCACCTTCCGCGCCGACCGAGTCAAGCCGACCGGCCCGCCCGGACCGCGTTTCAGCCCGCGCCCCACACCGCCGGACAGCGAGATCACCGCGCGGGTCGACAGCGGCGTCGCCCGCGCGCCGTGGCGCTACACGGCACGGGTGATCGTGCACGCGTCGGCCGACTATGTGCGGGCCCGCATCCCGACACCGATCGAGATCGAGGAACTGGCAGCCGACCGCTGCGCCATCGAGCCGGGCTCCGACGACCCGGATCGCCTGGCGCTGTATCTGGGGATGCTCGAAGCCGACTTCGAGGTGGTGGACGCGCCGGAGTTGGCGGTGGCTTTGGAGCGGATTATCGCTCGGTATCGGCGGGCGATTGAGGGTGTGGATTGGGGTGTGGATCGGGGTGCGGATCGGGGGTGAGCTCTGCGGTCGTCCTGGCGACGGCGGGCGTCAGCTTCCGCGCTGCACACCTGGCTGCCGCAGCGTTCTACGACCTCTGACGGCAGCGATCTACCACACCACAAGGCGGCTGGCGCTCCCATTCGAGCGCCAGCTGCCTTCAGATACCCGGTTGCAGCATCTGCTTCTGCGTGTGGGCCTCTGCTCTTGCTGTTGTACTGCTACGGCATGGCGGTCGGGTCGACAACGCTGTCAAACCCGCCCGGTCCGGCGATCTTGCGCTACCCATTGACGCAGAACTCTGACAGTGGCTCGATATCCGGTATGACCGCCAGCGCCTCGGCAGCGAGGCCAGCATCGGATCTCCTCACCGGCGCCACTCCGCGCCAGCTTGCGCGAACCGCTGGCGCCCTCTACCTGGTCAACATCGTGCTCGGCGCCTTCGCCATCGGGCTGGTGCCGAGCATGCTGTTCGTCTCCGACCTGGCGAAGACGGCGCACAACATCCAGACCCACGAGACGCTCTACCGCCTCAGCTTGGCGGCGCACGTTGTGGTCACGCTAACCAACGTCCCTATGGCGCTGCTCTTCTACGAGCTGTTCAAAGTCGTGAACCGGCGCCTGGCGCTCCTGGACGTGTTCTTCACGCTGGTCGCGACCGCCGTCGAGACCTCCGGCATCGTCAACGGGTTCACGCCCCTCGCGCTCCTGCACGGCACGACCTACACCGGCGCCCTCTCGGCAGCGCAGATGCAGGCGCTGGAGCATCTGCCGGGCGACCTGTCCTCGGTCGACTACAGCATCTACGGGATCTTCTACGGGTTCGACATCCTCTGCGTCGCCTATCTGGTGCGCCGATCGACCTTCATGCCGAAGTTCATCAGCATCCTGCTGGCGATCGACGGCCTGGCCTACCTCGTCGGCGGCTTCACGAACATGATCGCGCCGGGCGTCGCGGGGCACCTTGGTCCCTGGATCCAAATCCCCGCGCCGATCGGGGAAGGTGCGCTGTGCCTGTGGCTGCTGATTGTCGGTGTGGATGTCGAGAGGTGGCAGCAACGGGCTGCAGAGGCGACGGCGACGGGCTGACAACAAGGCCCGGCAACAAACCGGTGTCCCTGACTCATCTGTGGGGTGGTTGCCGTTGCTGGTGGGGTGCGCGGGTGCGGTTGGTTTGTGGTTTTACAGGCGATTCTTACGGCTTCGCGCATAGTTTGATGACCTCGTGGGGGACGCAGTTCGGCTGTGCCCCGCTGGTTGCGCTGGCGGCCGCCGGTGTTCGTGTGCAAGACCGCGCACAGGTCCGAGTCACTGCGCATGCGTTTGGTCTGGCGGCTGTCTGCCGCGTTTGGTGGGTGCGTTGAGGCCTCTGGCGGGCCTCCTCGACGAGGGGGCGACCCGCGCGTCGGGTTGTTGGGCGGCGGTCCGCGACTGTTCGGCTTTCTATCCGGTGTTGCCTGCGTTGCGTTGTTTGCTGGCGGTGTTGCTTGTGGTCGCCGGGTTCTGGGTCCCTCGCCGCGTCATCGCCGTAAACGGAACCTGCCCGGTTTGGCGGAATCAAGCCGGATCGCTGTTGCTGTGGTCCAGTCTCGTTCGGCTTGACACCGCCAAACCGGGCAGGTTGGCTGCGCCCGCTGACGCGGCGAGGGACCCAGAACCAACACCCCGCATGGTCCGGTCGGAACCGGCGAACCACGTGGCCGGCCGCGCGCCGCCCGTCACCACTCACAGATGCCAAGCGCCGGAGCCAGGCGACTCAGCCCTCGAACACCGAACGGTCGAAGGCCCCCAAAATCTCCTCTGCCGCATTCGTAGCCGTCATCGCCCCGGCGCGCACCTGCTCCTCCACCGCCGGTGCGAGCTTCCGGATCCCGGGGTCCTCCCGCAGCCGCGCCAGCAGCCGGTCCTCGACCATGCTCCACACCCAAGCCACCTGCTGGTCCCGCCGGCGCGCTGCCAACTCGCCTGCCGCCTCGAGAATCCGGCGGTGGCGCTCGATCTCCTCCCACAGCTCCGTCAGCCCGCTGTCCTCCAGCGCGCTGCACGTCAACACCGGCGGATTCCATGCCGCATCCGCAGTACGCAGCAACCGCAGTGCCCCGGCCAGCTCGCGAGCGGCGGCGCGCGCGTCGCGCTCGTGCGGGCCGTCGGCCTTGTTCACCGCGATCAGATCGGCGAGCTCCAGGACGCCCTTCTTGATCCCCTGAAGCTGGTCGCCGGTGCGGGCCAACGTCAGCAACAGGAACGTGTCCACCATTGCCGCGACCGTCGTCTCCGACTGCCCGACGCCGACCGTCTCCACCAGCACCACGTCGTACCCGGCGGCCTCCATCACCACGATGCTCTCGCGCGTGGCCTTCGCGACGCCGCCGAGCGTGCCGGACGTCGGCGAGGGACGGATGAAGGCGGCCGGGTCAGCCGCAAGCCGCTCCATCCGCGTCTTGTCGCCGAGGATGGAGCCGCCGGTACGGGTCGAGGACGGGTCGACCGCCAGCACCGCGACCCGGTGGCCGAGGCCCGTCAGCATCGTGCCGAGAGCGTCGATGAACGTCGACTTGCCGACCCCCGGCACCCCGGTCACGCCGACCCGCACCGCGCCGCCCGAGAACGGCAGCAGCGCGGTCAGCACCTCCTGAGCCAGAACCCTGTGATCGGCGCGCGTCGACTCCAGCAGTGTGATGGTGCGAGCGATCACCGCCCGCGATCCCGACCGCACTCCGTCCACGAAGTACTGCGGGTCCCGCGGTGTCACAGCTCGTGGCCGAGCGTCCGGGCCAACTCCCGCACCAGGTCCCGCGCGGCGTCCGGGATCACCGTCCCCGGGGGGAACACCGCAGCTGCGCCGGCGGCGTACAGTGCCTCGAAGTCCTGCGGCGGGATGACGCCTCCGACCACGATGACGATGTCCTCCCGCCCGGCCTCGGCCAGCTCCGCCCGCAGCGCCGGTACCAGCGTGAGGTGCCCGGCGGCCAGCGAGGAGACGCCGACGATGTGCACGTCCGCCTCCACCGCCTGCCGCGCCACCTCCGCCGGCGTCTGGAACAGCGGGCCGACGTCCACGTCGAACCCGAGGTCGGCGAACGCCGTGGCGATCACCTTCTGCCCCCGGTCGTGCCCGTCCTGCCCCATCTTCGCCACCAGGATCCGGGGGCGCCGCCCCTCGGCCTCGGCGAACGCGTCGACCAGCGCCCGGGTCTCTGCGACCGGGCCGCCGGCGCCTGCTTCGTCTCGGTACACGCCGGAGATAGTGCGGATCTGGCCCGAATGACGGCCGTAAACCTGTTCCAGCGCCTCGGAAATCTCGCCCACCGTCGCCTTCGCCCGCGCCGCGTCGACCGCCAGCGCCAGCAGGTTGCCCGCCAACGACCCGTCACGCTGCGCCCCGGAACGCGCCGAGGCGGTCAGCGCACGCAGCGCGTCCTGACAGGCCGCCTCGTCCCGCTCGGCACGCAACCGCCGCAGCTTCTCCACCTGCTGCGCCCGCACCTGCGCGTTGTCGATCTTCAGGACGTCGATCTCGTCGCCGCCGGAAACCCGGTACTTGTTCACGCCGATCACCGGCTGCCGCCCGGAGTCGATCCGCGCCTGCGTCCGCGCCGCCGCCTCCTCGACCCGAAGCTTCGGAATCCCGGCGTCGATGGCTGCGGTCATCCCGCCGGCCGCCTCGACCTCCTGGATGTGCTGCCACGCACGTTCCGCGAGGTCGTGCGTCAGCCGCTCGACATATGCGCTGCCGCCCCACGGATCGATGACGCGGCACGTCCCCGACTCCTGCTGAAGCAGCAGCTGCGTGTTGCGGGCGATGCGCGCCGAGAAGTCCGTCGGCAGCGCCAGGGCCTCGTCGAGCGCGTTGGTGTGCAGCGACTGCGTGTGGCCCTGCGTGGCTGCCATCGCCTCGATGCAGGTGCGGGTGACGTTGTTGAAGACGTCTTGCGCGGTCAGCGACCACCCCGAAGTCTGACAGTGTGCACGTAGTGACAATGACTTCGCGCTCTTCGGGTTGAAATCCTTGACCAGCCTGGCCCACAGCAACCGCCCGGCCCGCAGCTTGGCGACCTCCATGAAGAAGTTCATGCCGATCGCCCAGAAGAACGACAGCCGCGGCGCGAACGCGTCGACATCCAACCCCGCGTCCAGACCAGCGCGCAGGTACTCGATACCGTCGGCGAGGGTGTAGGCGAGTTCGAGATCGGCCGTCGCCCCGGCCTCCTGGATGTGGTACCCGGAGATGGAGATCGAGTTGTACCGCGGCATCCGCTGCGAGGTGTACGCGAAGATGTCGGAGATGATCCGCATCGACGGCTGCGGCGGATAGATATAGGTGTTGCGGACCATGAACTCTTTGAGGATGTCGTTCTGGATGGTCCCGGCCAGCTGCTCCGGCGCGACCCCCTGCTCCTCGGCGGCGACGATGTACAGCGCCAGGATCGGCAATACCGCACCGTTCATCGTCATCGACACCGACATCTTGTCCAGCGGGATCCCGTCGAACAGCTGCCGCATGTCGTAGATCGAGTCGATCGCGACGCCGGCCATCCCGACGTCGCCGGTCACCCGCGGGTGGTCGCTGTCATAGCCGCGGTGCGTGGCCAGGTCGAAGGCGACCGACAGACCCTTCTGCCCAGCCGCGAGGTTGCGCCGGTAGAACGCGTTGGACTCCTCAGCCGTGGAGAAGCCCGCATACTGCCGGACGGTCCACGGCTGGTTCACGTACATCGTCGGATACGGCCCGCGCAGATACGGGGCGATCCCGGGATACGTGTCCAGGAAGTCGAGCCCGTCCAGGTCCGCGGCCGTGTACAGCGGCTTGACCGTGATGCCCTCGGGCGTCTCCCACAACGCCTCCTCGACATCCTTGCCGGTCTCATCGCGCCAGGCCGTACGCCAGTCCGCCTCAGAGGCCGCAGGCGCCGGGCCGGCGGCTGGGTCCTCGAAGTCCACCTCGGAGAAGTCGGGAATCATCAGGACGCTCCGATCTCAGCGTAGGCGGCACGCAGCGCAGCGAGCACGTCGCAGCCCACATATACGAACTCGTCGATACCGGCGGCCCGGTATTCCTCTTCCCGCTCGCCGGGCCGTCCCGCCAACGAGACGCGACCGATCCCGGCCTCGCGCACAACCCCGGCAACGACCGCCGCCTGCTCGGCGTACACCGCATCGCTGGAACACAGGCAAGCCACTCGCGCGCCACTGTCGGCCAGCGCCTTGACCAGGGCTTCGGCGTCGATACCGGTGTCGCTGTCAACCCCGACCGGGACCGGCACGACCACCGTCTCGATACCGCCGGACTGGAACAGATTCGCCGCGAACGAAGACCGCGCCGAATACACCGCCTCGGTACCCAGCCCGATCAGCGCCATCCTCGGACGCGTGCCACTGGCCGCGAGCTGCGCATCCGACCGCGCACGCAGCTCCTCGAAGGCTTCAGAACGCCGCACCACCGGCAGCCCGCCGCCGCGAGGACCAGGCGCCGCCGGCCGAACCAGCCGTTCCTCACCGAGGTGCGGGAACTCGCTCACGCCCAGAATCGGCTCACGCCGCCGCGCGATGTCCTTGCCGCGCTTCTCCCACGCCGTGCCGATCCGCTCGGCAACCAGCCCGGAGGCCAGCGCCTCGCGCATACCCGCAGCGCGCTCGATCTCCTGGAACCAGCCCCACGCCGCCCGCGCCACGTCGCGCGTCAGCTGCTCGACGTACCAGGACCCGCCGGCCGGGTCGACGACCCGGCCCAGGTGCGACTCGTCCAGCAGGATCGACTGTGTGTTGCGGGCGATGCGGCGGGCGAAGTCGTCGGGCAGGCCGACGGCGGCGTCGAACGGCAGCACCGTCACCGACTGCGCGCCTCCGACCCCCGCCGCCAGGCAGGCGACCGTGGTGCGCAGCATGTTCACCCACGGATCGCGCTCGGTCATCATCACCGACGAGGTCACCGCGTGCAGCCGCAGTTCGCCGGCCGTCTCGGGGGACCCGCTGGCCTGCAGGACCCGGGCCCACAACAGCCGAGCGGCACGCAGCTTGGCGACGGTGAGGAACTGGTCGGCGGTCGCGGCGAAGCGGAACTCCAGCTGTGCGGCCGCAGCCGACACCGAGAGTCCGGCTGCCGTCAGCTCCCTGAGATAGGCGACGGCTGTGGCCAGGGCGCTGCCGAGTTCCTGCGCCGCAGTGGCGCCCGCGTTGTGATAGACGAGAGCGTCCACCATCAGGGTACGAATACCGGGTCGGTTCCGCGCGTTGTCGCCGGCCAGCTCGGCCACAGACCGCAGCAGTTCCGAGGTCTGGGCATCGGAGCCGGTCCGGGCCAGCAGCCCGAGCGGATCGGCGCCGATGTTGCCCCCGGCCCCGGCCGATCCCGCAGGCAGGCCGCGCTCGTCGTACACCGCGAACAACCGGCGTGCCGCCTCGCGGAAGTCGGGTCCGGCGTCGAGGACGACGGCGGCCAGGTCGAGATAGACGCCGTCGAGCACCGTCGGCAGCGCGTCGATCGCCAGACCGTGCTCGCCGTGCTTGCCGAACTCGCCGAACTCGCCGACTTCGAGCCAGATCGACGTGACGCCGTTCTCCAGGTCGGCCAGCACGGCCTCGTTGGTCCGCCGAGGGTCCGGATCCGCGTGGTACTGCCGGATGTCCCAGCCGTCGAGCACCGCGCCCTGCGGCCGGGTGCCTCGGACGTACGGCGCGAACCCCGGCGGGCCCGGCTCGGGGAGCGCTTCGCCGGCGGTGTACAGCGGCAGGACGGTCAGGCCGTCTTCGAGCCGGGTGCTCAGCGCCGCCTCGGCAGCCGCGCCGTCCAAGCCCTGCTTGCCCGACTTCGCCAGAACCCCGGCGACCAGGCGCTGCCACTGCTCGCGATCCGCCGCCGGGAACTGCGCGGCCGACGGTGTCATGTGAAGGCCTCCTCGTGGGGTGCCTCGCCCCGGCTACGGAGACCACGGGCCGGCTCTCCTGACCCCGGATCGGCGCGGCGCGCAGGTCCCTCGGTCCTCCAGCCGTCCCTCGGACGTGCTGTGGCCGTGGGTCCTGCGCACCGTGGTCTCGTTATATGGATGTCTGTCCGTGACGATGCCGGAGGCCGTGCCGCCGCGTCAACGCCCTTCCGCTGTGGCGAGCGCCACGCCGCCAGGTTGTTACGCCGCGTGCGTCAGATCGCCAGGCTGAGCAGTCCGGCCGCCGTGAATCCGACCACCGACAGGATCGTCTCCAACACCGTCCAGGTCCGCAGCGTGTCCTTGACCGTCATGTTGAAGTACCGGGAGACGATCCAGAACCCGCCGTCGTTCACATGCGAGGCGATGATCGATCCGGACGAGATGGCCACCGCGATCAGGGCGATGTGCGGCTGCGAGAAGTGGCCCTTCTCCACCAGCGGCGCGACGATGCCGCCGGTCGTGACGATCGCGACCGTGGCCGAGCCCTGCGCCAGGCGCATGCCGCAGCTGATGACGTAGGCCAGGAGGATCAGCGGGAGGCCGGCCGAGGTCAGCGTGTGGGACAGGGCCTTGCCGACGCCGGTCGCGGTGATCACGGCACCGAAGAAACTGCCCGCCCCGATCACGAGCAGGATCATCGCCACCGGACGCAGCGAGTTCGAGCTGAGCTCGGCCAACTCCGTACGGCTGAATCCGCGTCGCTTCCCGAGCAGCCAGAAGGCCAGCAGGACGGCGATGGTCAGCGCCACCGCGGGGGTGCCGAGGAAGGTGAGTACCGGCAGCGCCGAGCTCTTCTTCAGATAGACGGTCCCGAAGGTCGCGCCGAGGATCAGCACCAGCGGCACCGCGATGAGGCCGATGATCAGCGACAGCGGCGGGGCCTTGCGCTCGGTGACGGTGACGGTGCCGGTCTCGGTGCCGGTGACGGTGCCGGTTTCGGTGCCGGTGACGGTGCCGGTTTCGGTGGCTTCCACCTCGGACGACACGCTCTTGTTCTGGTCGTCGCTGCTCTGGCTGCCCTGGCTGCCCTGACCGATCTGGCTGGTGCTGACGCCTTGGCCGGGCATATCGGGCACCGCGATGATCACCCGCTTGCCGATCCAGCTGCCCCACGCCACACCGGCCACCAGAAACGCCGGCAGACCGCAGATCAGTCCCATGATGAGCATCCAGCCGAGGCTGACACCGAGCAGCCCGGTGACGGCGACAGGGCCGGGGTGCGGTGGCAGGAACGCGTGGGTCATCGATAGGCCGGCGAGCATCGGCAGCGCGTAGACCACCAGCGAGTGGCCGCCACGCCGGGCCGCGACGTAGACCAGGGGCGCCAGGACGAAGATGCCGACGTCGAAGAACACCGGGATGCCGAAGATGAGGCCGGTCAGCCCCATCGCCAGCGGCGCGCCGCGCTCCCCGAAGGCCGCCTGCAGCCGCGCGGCCAGCACGTCGGCCCCGCCGGAGCGTTCGAGCAGCGCGCCGAAGATCGTGCCGAGCCCGATGATGGCCGCACTGTGGCCGAGGATCGAGCCGAACCCGGTCTCCAGCAACGACTTGTTGCTGACCAGCGCGGTCCCGACGAGCGTCGAGACCGGGAGCCCGGCCGCCAGGGCGAGGACCAGGCTGGCGGCGATCAGGGCGATGAAGGGTTCGAGCTTGATCTTGATGATGAGGAACAGCAGCAGGGCTATGGAGCATCCGCAGAGCGAGAGCAGGCCGCCGGTGTCGTGCTGCAGCCAATGGACGAAGCCGTGCAAAGTGAGCCTCCGCGCTGATCGGGGCCGAAGCAGGCCTTGACAGGTGCAGGGGATGATCAGCCCAGTTCAGCGGCGCTGTCCACCGCTGACGGGCTTGATGCCGGCTGACGTTAGGCGGGCCGGCCGCGGCCGGACAAGGGCTTGCCTTAACTCTTTTGCATAGCAAAATGGCGTATCGAATACCGCGCCGAGGTCAGCACCGACCGCGGCACAGGAAGGGACGCGACGCGATGACGGAACAGGACGGCCAAGCGCGACCGGCTTCAGGAGATCGCAACCAGTCGTCGTCGCTGCGGCGCGCGCTGGCGGTCCTCGGATACGTCCGCGAGCACGCCGACAGCGGCCGCGGCGTCCCGCTCGGCAAGCTGGCCGAAGCCCTCGGACTGAACAAGAGCACCGTGCTGCGCCTGACCGGCCCGCTGCTCGAAGAACACCTGCTGGACCGCGACCGCGAGACCGGCTGGTTCCGCCTCGGCCACGGTGCCCTCCGCCTCGGCCAGGCCTACCTGTCCACGCTGGACCTGCGCAGCATCGCCGTGGAGCACCTCCGCAAGCTCCAGCGGGAGGTGGGGGAGACCGTGCACCTGACGGTCTGGGAGTGCCCTGACATCGTCTACGTCGACAAGGTCGAGAACGAGACCAACGTCCGGATGGCGTCCCGGGTCGGCAGCCGCGCTCCCGCCTACTGCACGGCCAGCGGAAAGGCGATGCTCGCCTGGCTCCCGGAGGAGACGGTCCAGGAGGTGGTCGCCGCCGGCATGCGTCCGATCACCGCCTGGACCCTCTCCGACGAATCACAGCTCCGAGCGGACCTGGCCCGGATCCGGGCCCGCGGCTACTCGATCGACGATCGCGAGAACGAACCGGAGGTCCGCTGCGTGGCGGCGCCGATCTTCGACCACACCGGCGAGGTCGCGGCGGCCCTGTCGATCTCCGGCCTGACGTCGCGGATGACGGTGGCCCGGGTGCGCACGCTGGGGTCGGTGGTCGCGCAGGTCGGCCAGCGGATATCGCGGGAACTCGGCGCCGACGTCGGGGGTGCGCCGACGGCGTGACTTGAACGCGTTCAAATCCGCTGCTACGGTTCCCGTGACAGTAGAAGTTGAACGTGTTCAACTTGGAGGGGAACCATGGACCTGACAGTCCTGTCCTACGTGATCTATCTGTTCATCAGCATCGTTCTGACCGTCTGGGTGGCGCGTACGCTCAGCCGCGCCGGCCGGGTGTTCCTGGCGCAGGTCTTCCCGGGTTCGGAACACCTGGCGGAGGCGGTGAACCATCTGCTGGTCGTCGGGTTCTACCTGGTGAACCTGGGTTTCGTGAGCCTGTACCTGAAGAGCGGGGCCACGACCGAGACCGCGCGCCAGGTCTTCGAGGGGTTGTCGGTCAAGGAGGGGGTCGTGCTGCTGGTGCTGGGCGGCCTGCACCTGGGCAACGTCTTCGTGCTCAACAGGCTGCGGTCGAACAGCCGCCGTGACTTCGCGGTCGTCCCGCCGATCCCGCCGACCGGGTTCCTGCCCGGGGCGGAGATGTGACGATGACGGCGCCGACGACCGCGCAGGCCGCGCGCCCGGTGCGCGGCCTCACCGTGCTCTACGACCCGCGGTGCCGGCTGTGCCGGGCCGTGCGCGAATGGCTCGGCCGCCAGCGGCAGCTGGTCCCGCTGGCGTTCGTGGCCGCCGGCTCGGCCGCCGCCTACGAACGGTTCCCCGGCCTGGACCACGCCGCGACGCTCAGCGAGATCACGGTCATCGGCGACGGTGGCCAGATTTTCGCCGGCGACGCGGCTTGGATAGCGTGCCTGTGGGCGTTGGCCAAGCACCGCGGCCTCGCCTACCGCCTCGCCACCCCGGCCGGCCGGCCCCTGGCCCGCGCCGCGGTGCTGGTGGCGGCGAAGCTGCGCGCGTCGTTAACGGACGCCGGGCCCGGCGGCGACTGCGCCGACGGGACCTGTGCCGTCGCGGCGCCGCGACCGGATGGAGGACGACGAGAGCATGGCCGAGCCGCGCGAGCCCCAAACGGGGCGTACCGATGGTGAGATCGGCACGGCCCGGGACCGCGTGGAGAACACCACACCCCGCGGTGACGAGCGCAAAGCCCTGATCCTCGAAACGGCCCTGAGCCTGTTCGAGCGCGACGGCTACGAGAAGACCACCATGCGCGCGATCGCCAAGGAGGCGGGCGTCTCGGTCGGCAACGCCTACTACTACTACGCCTCCAAGGACCACCTGATCCAGGCCTTCTACGACGAGGTCTCCGACCGGCACGTCGAACAGGCGCTGGCCGCCATGCGCCCGCATCGCGACCTGGCGTCCCGGCTGGCGGTGGAACTGCACACCTGGATCACCGTGGCCGAGCCCTACCGCGAGTTCGCGTCCCAGTTCGTGAAGAACGCGGTGGACCCGAACTCCCCTCTGAGCCCCTTCTCCCCGGAGTCGAAGCCGTCCCGCGACAAGGTGATCGCCGTGCACCGGCACGCTCTGCGGGGCTCGACGGCGAAGGTCTCCCCGGAGATCGCGGAGAATCTGCCCGATCTGCTGTGGATGCACCACATGGCGATCGTCCTGTTCTGGGTCTACGACCGCTCACCGGGTGCCCGGCGCACCCGGGAGCTGGTCGACCGGACGTCGCCGATGGTCGCGCGGGTGATCGGGCTGAGCCGGTTCAAGGTGGTGCGGCCGTTGTTCCGGGAGGCGGACAAGCTGATCCGGGATTTCCTGCTGCCGGGGGACGAGCCTGCTGGTGCTGAGGGCTGAGGGCTGAGGGCCGAGGCGGCTCAGAGGCTCTTCGTGAAGAATTCGGTCAGCCTGTCGGCGACCTGAGGCACGTACTCGGGATTCCAGTACAGGTCGATGTGCGACGCGCCGTCGATGACGTGCAGCTCCTTGGGTTCCTTCGCCTTCTCGACGGCGTCCTGGCTGTAGTACAGCGTGTCGGCCTCGGACCCGGCGATCAGCAGCAGCGGACGCGGCGAGATCAGCTCGATTCCCTCGAACGGGAAGAACGCCATCTGCTGGCTGAGGCTGGACAGCGCGAACGTGCCCATGAACCGGGGGTTCGGGTCGATCTCCGAGTAGTGCCCGGCTGGAAGCCGTTCGGTTTGAACAGGTTCCCGACGACTGTGTTGCCCTTGTTCTGGAAGGTGATGCGTTCCATGTTCGTGTACTTACTACGTGGGGTGTGGGGTGTGGCTCGTGAAGTCGGTCCTCGTCAGGGGCGGACGATGACCTTGAGCGCTTCGCGGTCGTTCATCAGCTGGTAGGCCTCGGCGGCCTGGTCCAGCGGAACGGTGCGGTCGAAGACGCGGCCGGGGTGGATGTCGCCGTTCAGGATGTGCGGCATGAGCTGCTCGATGTAGGCGCGGGCGGGGGCGACGCCGCCGGTGACCGTGAGGTTGCGCAGGAACTCGCCGAACCCGAACGGGATCGCCGGGTACTGGGGCGCGCCGACGCGGCTGATCGTGCCGCCGTCGGTCACCACGCCGGAGGCCTGCACGAGCGCGTCCTCCAAGCCGACGCACTCCAGAACGCGGTCGCTGCCGAATCCGCCGGTCAGCTCCTTCACCGCGTCGACGCCGTCGGCGCCACGTCCGGCTACCACATCGGTGGCGCCGAACTCGCGGCCCAGGTCGGTCCGGGCGGTGTGGCGGCCCATCAGGATGATGCGCTCGGCGCCCAGGAGCTTGGCGGCGATGACCCCACAGAGCCCGACCGCGCCGTCGCCGATCACCGTCACGGTCTCGCCGGGCTTGACCCCGACGGTGAGCGCGGCGTGGTAGCCGGTGCACATCACGTCGGACAGGGTCAGCAGGTCCGGCAGGAGGTCGGAGTCCTCGGCGACGGGCAGCCTTACCAGGGTGCCGTCGGCCCACGGGACGCGCGTGGCCTCGCCCTGGCCGCCGTCGACCCCGTTGACGCCCCACGGCCCCCCGTGCCGACACGAGGTGTTCAGGCCGCGGCGGCAGTACTCGCAGGTGCCGTCGGAGTAGGTGAACGGCGCGACGACCAGGTCGCCGGGCTTGACGTTCCGCACCTCGGACCCGGTCTCCTCGACCACGCCGATGAACTCGTGGCCCATCTGCCGGGGGTGGTCGGTGTATGGCGCGGACTTGTACGGCCACAGGTCGCTGCCGCACACGCAGCCGACCACGATGCGCAGGACCGCGTCGGTGGGCTGCTGGATCTTCGGGTCCGGGACGTCTTCGACGCGGACGTCGCCGGCCTGGTAGAGGAGGGTGGCGCGCATGGCGGGGGGCCTTTCTTCTTTCTGGTTTCTGCGGGGTCAGCGGGCTTACGGGCTTACGGCGCGGTCTGCGTCATGGAGTTCGACCTGGCGCGCGGCGCTGTGCGGCGGGCACGGCGTACTCGGCGTCGGTGACCGCCTCGCCCCAGACGGTCTGCGGGGCGTCGCTGCCGTCGCCGTCCATCAGGACCAGGTGGGCTATGAACGTGCCGGGCGCGGCGCCGTGCCAGTGCCGCACGATCGCCAACCACGCCTGATCCAGGCCGCCGGCGAACAGGCCGTCGACCCACACGTCGCCGGTGAACGTCTCGGCTGGGCCTTTGGTGGTCGGCTGGCGGCTGATGATGTCCATGAGTCCTCAGTCGGTGATGTGTCGATGTGGAGCGTTCGGCCATCCGGCGTAAGCACCAGACGGTTGATCGCGGCTGCCACCTCGTGCTCCGGGGCGGCGTCCCCGAGGATCTGCTGTGCGCGGGTCGTGATCTTTGCTCCAGTTCTAGAGCCTGCTCCCGGAACCGGCGAGGTGGCAGACCGGGTTTGTCCAGGGAACGGCCAGCGGGGCACCAACAGGACCCCCCACTTGGCCCCCATGCAGGTCAGGAGTGGGTCAGACTGGGGGTATGGCAGGTGGACAGCAGGCAGGTGGACAGCATCACGAGAGCGCTGGCGCCGAGCTGGGGCGCTTCCTGCGTGCGCGGCGCGTCCAGCTGACCCCGGACGCCGTCGGCCTGGCGCCCACCACCGGCCTGCGCCGCACCCCTGGCCTGCGCCGCGAGGAGGTCGCCGCCGTCGCCGGGATCAGCATCGACTACTACATCCGCATCGAGCGCGGCAAGGAGACCCGCCCCAGCCCCGCGGTCCTGGACGCGCTCGCCCGCGCGCTGAAGCTCGACCCCGACGAGCACGCGCACCTGCTCGATCTGGCTGCCCACGCCGCCCGCTCGGCCTCCGAGCCGCCGCCGGCCCCCAGCCGAACCGTGCGCCCCGAGCTGAAGCTCCTGCTGGAGAACCTGCGCCCGAACCCCGCCTACATCACCAGCCGCACCCTGGACGTCCTAGCCTGGAACCCCGGCGCCCTGGCACTGTACGCGGGCCTGGACCAGTGGCCGACCCCCCAGCGCAACCTGGCCCGCTTCATGTTCCTGCACCCCGCAGCCCGCGACGTCTACACGGACTGGGACATCCAGATCCGAGCCTGCGTCGCCCGCCTCCGAGCCCTGGCCGGCACCGACCCCGACGCCCCCGACCTGGCATCCCTCGTCGGCGAACTCCTCCTCAAAAGCCCAGACTTCGCCAAACTCTGGGAACGCTACGACGTCACCCGCCGCACCGCCGCCCGCACCAAGACCTTCCGCCACCCCCAAATCGGCACCATCACCCTGACCTTCCAAGGCATGCAACTGGAAAACACCCCCGGCCACCGCCTGGGCGTCTACCTCGCCGACCCCGGCACCCCCGACCACGACGCGATGATCCTGCTCGACATGACCGCCCCCAGCCAGCCCGACAGGATCGCGGCGCACCGGGAGGGCTGACGCAACGTGCGGCGCGAGTTGACCAGGCCTCACAACCCTCTGTAGCCGACGTGCGCGGGAAGGTCACGGGCCGACGCTTCTCGTGCTGCCTCGGCCAGCTTTTTCGGGTCGGCGGCCGCCGGTTCTGTGGCCGCTGGTTCTGCGGCTGTGGCTATCGCCGCGGCCGCGGGCTCGGTGGTTACGGTCTCCCGTCCCTTCTCGCTGAGTCTCAGGACGCGGCGCGTTGTTCGCCGAGCCGCCGCTGGCGCTCGACGACAGCCAGGTAGAGCGCCCAGGGGAAGGCGAAGCTCGTGAACAAGCTGGCGACGAAGAACAGCCACGGACGCCTGACGCCCCGACGCCGGCCGTCGACGATCGTCATCAGCGGCAGCAGGACGAGGTTCCCGATCGTGTAGTCCTGGCCGGCCGAACTCGCCGCGGGGTTCGCGTACATCAGCTTGATGTACTGGGCCCAGCTGCCGTCGCCCCAGATCGGGTTGGTGTGGCCGTGGGCGTATTCGTGCACGAAGCGGATGTTGAAGTACCAGCCGACGGCGACCGACGCGACGCCGGCTGTGTAGTAGATCAATTCGAGCATCGAGATCACAGGGCCGGTCTCCGGGCGGCGGAACACCGCCGGGTTCGATGCGACGATGAGCCAGACGACTGTCACTCCAAGGATCGCGTGCACGATGAGAGCGGCCATTCCGGGAGCGTCGATCCGGCGTCTTGTTTTGTCAATGGTGACAAAACAGGGTTGGGGACGCCTGACCGCCGGCCGGCCGGCGACGGTATCTTCTGCTCATGGCGAGGTCGGCGCAGACGGTGCGCAGCGAGCGGACGCGCGAGGCGCTGCGGCGTGCCGCTCTGGTGCGGTTCCTCGCCCAGGGCGTCGAGGACACCTCGGCGGAACAGATCGCGGCCGACGCGGGTGTCTCGCTTCGGACCTTCTACCGCCACTTCACGTCCAAGCACGACCTGCTGTTCGCCGACTACGACGCCGGCCTGCACTGGTTCCGCAGCGCGCTGGCCGCACGTCCGGACGACGAGCCGATCACGGAATCGGTGCGCGTGGCCGTCCTGGCCTTCCCTTACGACGTCCAGGCTGTGACTCAGATCGCGACACTGCGCTCCGGCACGCTCGACGCCGAGCGCATCGTCCGCCACATCCGCGGCGTCGAGGCGGACTTCGCGGAGGCCGTCGCCGAGCGGATGACGCGCCGACCGTCCGCGCGCGGTCTTGATCGCGATGCGGTCGCCGAGCGCCTGGCCGTCACGGTGACCGCGCGGTGTGTCGCCGCCGCGGTCTTCGGCGCGATGGAGGTCTGGATGCTGCGGGACGAGCGTTCGTTGCCGGAGTTGGCAGAGCTTTGCCGCGCCGCGCTGGCGTCGCTGGACGGTGGACTCGTCGACGGCATGTTTCGTCCATAGTTTCGTCAATATTGACATTAAGAGCCCTGAGTGCGACGGTGCGCCGAGAACGGAAGGCGGCGGATCCGCGACCCGGGAAGGCGGCGCGCGATGCAGCGCTACGACGCGATCGTCATCGGTTCGGGCCACAACGGCCTGGCGGCAGCGGTCCTGCTCCAACAGGCGGGCCTGGCCACGGTGTGCCTGGAGGCGAATCGCTACGCGGGCGGCATGGCGTCGACCGTGGAGCTCTTCGACGGCTACCGATTCGAGATCGCGGGCTCCGTCCAGTTCCCGACGTCGGCCGTGGTCAGCCGCGCCCTCGGCCTCGACGGGCTGCCGACCATCGACATGGACGTCATGTCGGTGTCGATGCGCGGCATTGGCGACGAACCCCTCGTCTACTTCACCGATCCGATGCGCATGTTCACGCACCTGGTCGACGTCCACGGTGAGGACGCGGCCAACGGCTTGGCCATGCTGATGGCCTGGAGCCAGGCGCCGACCCGTGCGCTCGGCCGCTTCGACGCGGCGCAGCCGGCGAAGTCCCTGGACGAGATGTACGCCTGCGCGACGAACGAGCTCGAACGCACCAGCATCACCGATCTCCTGTTCGGCTCGGTGACGGACGTCCTGGACCGCTATCTCCCGGACAAGGAGCGGCACGGCGCCCTCCGCGGCATGCTCGCGCTGCTGGCCTGCAACACCACCTACCGCGGACCGGCGACACCGGGCAGCGCCGCGGCCCTGGCCTTCGGCCTCGCGGTCCCGGACGAGAACACGGTCCTGACGCACAAGCTCCGCGGCGGCATCGGAACCCTCACCGAGCACCTGGAACGGCGGTTCCGATCCGACGGTGGCGAGCTGCTGCTGCGCAGCGAGGTCGCGCAGATCATGGTCGCCGATTCACGCGTGACAGGTGTTCGCCTCGCCGACGGGACGGAGTTCGAGGCGCCGATCGTCGTCTCTTGTGTGTCTCCGGACCTGACGGTCACGAGTCTGGTGCCGGCCGACGCGATCGCCGCAGACGTTCGTGACCGCTACTCCCGCGTCGACCACCGAGGCAGCTACGTCCAGATGCACTTCGCCCTGGACGGCTCCCCGGAGTTCGCCAAGCCGTACGAACTGCTCAACGACCCGACGATGCAGGCTGCCATCGGTCTGTTCAGCACGCCGGAGGAACTGCAACAGCAGTGGGAGGACTGCCGGCGCGGCATCGTGCCAGCCGACCCGACCATCGCCTTGCAGATCCCCTCGGCACAGGACCCCGACCTGGCTCCGCCCGGCAAGCACGCGGCATGGGCCTTCGCCCTTTGGTTCCCGGTCGAGGCCGACCACGTGCACTACGGACGTCTCAAGGCCGAGATGGGCCAGCGCGTCATCGACAAGATCAGCCGAATCGCCCCGAACTTCGAAAGCCTCATCACAAAGCACACGACGTTCACCCCACGCCACATGAGCACGATGTTCGCAGCACCAGGCGGAGACTTCTGCCACGGCCTGTTCCACCCGGAACAGATGGGCCCGAACCGCCCAGGCCCAAAAGGCCACCCGGACCAGCCCCTGGGCATCGAAGGCCTCTACCTCGGCAGCGCCGGCTGCCACGGCGGCCCGGGCATCACGTTCATCCCCGGCTACAACGCGGCCCAGGCAGTCCTCGGCGAGGCCTGACACTCCAACCGGCGGACTTGGTCATCGGCCGTGCCTGGACCGGTATCCGGCCGGTGAGGTGCCGCATCGAGCTGCTCGGCTTGCAGGTGCAGCACCGCTGAGAAAAACAGAACAGCCCCCGCTCCGCGTTTCCCGCAGTTCAGGGGCTGTATCAAAAGCGGTGACGGTGGGATTTGAACCCACGGAGGCTTGCACCTCACACGCTTTCGAGGCGTGCTCCTTAGGCCGCTCGGACACGTCACCGTGGAACACCTTACCGGATGTGCGTCGGTGCTCCGGTCACTTTTGGCGGCGGCCTTCGAAGAAGCGGTCGAGCGCGTCTGCGCACTCCTGCTCGAGTACTCCGGCGACCACTTCCGGGTTGTGGTTGAGGCGCGGGTCTCGGAGGACGTCGTACAGCGACCCCGCTGCGCCGGCCTTCGGGTCCCAGGCGCCGAAGACGACGCGCGCGAGGCGTGACAGCACGATCGCCCCTGCGCACATCGTGCACGGTTCGAGCGTGACCACGAGGGTGCAGTCGGTCAGTCGCCAGCTTGCCGGGCTCGTGGGGTCGGCCTGGGTTGCGCGCTCGTGGAGGGTTCGGGCCGCTGTGCGGATGGCGACGATCTCCGCGTGCCCGGTGGGGTCGCCTTCGGCTTCGCGGGTGTTGCGGCCGGTGGCGATCACGGTGCCGGTGGGGTCCAGGATCACCGCGCCGATGGGGACGTCGCCGGTGGCTTCGGCCGCGGTCGCCTCGGCCAGCGCCAGGCGCATCCAGGGTTCGTAGCGGCGCTGCGTGGGCGTCGTCATGGGTCCAGTGTGGCCGTTCGCCGGGGGTCGTCGGTGGAGTGCGTGCATGTTAGCCGAGCGCATGCCAGCTCCATCGCGTGTGATCGGAGCCACAAGCGATCAACCTCACAATAAAGCGCCGCCGTCCCCATCGCGGGAACCGGCGGCGCCGCAACCGTTCAGCGTCCTCGGGCTCAGGACCGCCCAAGCGACGTCCTGTGACGAAACCTCTAACCGAACCTCTAGTAAAAGAAAGTCCTCAACAACTGCTGTTGCCTGAGCCGCGCCATCCGGGCCCGCCGCGGCGCCACGCGCTCGCGCAGGCGCTGGGCCTCGGCCAGGTCGGCGAGGAAGTCCTCGCGACGGCGTTTGCGGTCTCGTGCCTCCCGCGCGGGTGCGGGCTGCGGTCGCGGCTGGTCTGCGGGCATCTGCTCGTCACCGCCTTCCCATCGCGCCGGTCCCCATTTCCGGAAGCCGGCGGTTTGACCTTTTTGAGAGGTTACCTTGTCACCGTATGTGCTTGTCCAGTGCTTACCGGTGCAGCACCTCGGCTCGTCGGATACCGTTTGCCCATGCCCACCGTGTCCATTCATGTCGTCGACCACCCGCTTGTCGCTCACAAGCTCACCGTGCTGCGGGACGCGCGCACCGACACCCCCACCTTCCGCGCGCTCGCCGACGAGCTGGTGACGCTCCTGGCCTACGAGGCCACCCGCAACGTGCAGGTGGAGCCGACGACGGTGGTCACGCCGGTCGCCGAGGCGCGCGGCGTCACCTTCACCGGCCCGCGGCACCTCGTGGTCCCCGTCCTGCGGGCCGGCCTCGGCATGCTCGACGGCATGGTCCGCCTGCTCCCGACCGCCGAGGTCGGCTTCCTGGGCATGGTCCGCAACGAGGACACGCTGCAGGCCTCCACCTACGCCACGCGCCTGCCGGAGCACCTCGCCGGACGCCAGTGCTACCTGCTGGACCCGATGCTGGCCACCGGCGGCACGCTCATCGCCGCGATCCGCCTGCTCGCCGAGCGCGGCGCGGCCTCGGTCACCGCCGTCTGCCTGCTCGCCGCGCCCGAGGGCGTCGCCGCCGTCCAGGAGGCGCTGGCGGACCTGGACCTGCCCGTGGCGATCGTCACAGCGGCCATCGACGAGCGGCTCAACGAGAACGGCTACATCGTCCCGGGCCTCGGCGACGCCGGAGACCGCCTCTACGGGACCGTCTCGGCCTAGCACCGGCCTGAGCGAGAAAACTCTGTGGGGCCGGAGAACCGGCCCCACAGTCGTCTCTGATGCCCGCACAGGCCCTCGCCCGCACAGGCTCTCAGCCGGCACAGGCCCCTATGCCCGCACAAGCCTCACTGTGCCTTGAGCGCCGCCAGCACCTTTGCCATGCTCTCCTTCGCGTCCCCGAAGAGGAGCGAGGTGTTCTGCGCGTACAGCAACTCGTTCTCGACCCCCGCGAACCCGGGCCGCATCGACCGCTTGCAGAACACCACCTGCTGCGCGAGGTCCACGTCCAGGATCGGCATCCCCGAGATCGGCGAGCCGGTCGGCTGCCGGGCCGCCGGGTTCACCACGTCGTTCGCCCCGATCACCACGGCCACGTCCGCCGAGGCCAGCTCCGAGTTCGCCGCGTCCAGCTCCAACAACGACTCATAAGGCACGTTCGCCTCAGCCAGCAGCACATTCATATGTCCCGGCATCCGCCCCGCGACCGGGTGGATCCCGTACGACACCTGCACCCCGCGCGAAGTCAGCAGGTCCGCGACCTCGCGCACCGTGTGCTGGGCCTGCGCCACCGCGAGCCCGTAGCCCGGCACGATGACCACCTTGCGCGCGTACCCCAGCAGGATCGCGACGTCCTCCGGCGAAGACGTCCGCACCGGCCGCGCCGCGCCGTCGCCACTGGCCCCGGCACCGCTGGCGGTAGCCGTGAACGCCCCGAACAACGTGCCGGTCAGCGGACGTCCCATCGCGGCGGCCATCATCCGGGTCAGCAGCGTCCCGGACGCGCCGACCAGCGTGCCCGCGATCACCAGCAGCGTGTTGCTGAGCACGTAGCCGCTCGCGGCGACCGTGAGACCGGTGAAGGCGTTCAGCAGCGAGATGACGATCGGCACGTCCGCGCCGCCCACCGGCAGCACGAACAGCACGCCGAAGGCCAGCGACAGCAGCGCCAGCAGCACCATCAGCGCCGTGCTCGGCCACGGCACGAGGAACACCGCGAACAGCACGCTCGCCGCCGCGACCCCGATGGTCACCCAGCGCCCGGCCGGCAGCACCACGGGCCGCGTCGTCATCAGCTCCTGCAGCTTGGCGAACGTGATCATCGATCCGGAGAACGAGACCCCGCCGACCAGGATGGTGAACGCGGTCGCCGCCAGATCCGCGGTGGCCGCGTGCTCGATCCCCTTGCCGGGCCGCAGGAACTCCACGGAGGCCACCAGCGCCGCCGCCCCGCCGCCGACGCCGTTGAACAGCGCGACCAGCTGTGGCATCGCGGTCATCCGCACCTGCCGCGCGGTCGGCAGACCGATCGCGATACCGACCACGATCGCCCCGATGATCAGCCCCAGGTGCTGCAGGTGCGGCGTGGTCAGGGCGACGATCACGGCCAGCGCGGCGCCGCAGGACCCGATCAGCGTCCCCAGGCGTGCGGTGCGCGGCGCCGACAGGCCCTTGAGGGTGAGGATGAAGCAGATCCCTGCGATCAGGTACGCGGTGTCTCTCCAGGCGCTGCTCACTTGCCGCCCTCCCCGGAGGAAGCCGAGGGGGAGGCCGGCGACGCCGAGGGAACAGCCGGCGCGCCGGAAGTGCCGCCGCCCCCGCCCCCGGGATCACCGGAAGCCCGCCGCGGTTTCGCGAACATCCCCAGCATCCGGTCGGTCACGGCGAACCCGCCGACCATGTTCACCGTCGCCATCACGATCGCCAGCAGCCCGATCACCAGCTGCAGGTTGTCGGTCGTCGACCCGGTGGCGATGATCGCGCCGACCAGGATCACGCCGTGCACCGCGTTGGCACCGGACATCAGCGGGGTGTGCAGGATCGAGGAGACCTTGGAGATGACCTCGAAGCCGAGGAAGACGGCCAGCACGAAGACCGTCAACCACGCTGTGGAACTCATCTGAACTCACCCTTCAGCAGCACGCAGCAGGCGGCGGCGATCTCGTCGGCGGCGATGTCCTCGGGAGTTGATAAAAGCACTCCGTCCTGGCAGATGGCCAGGATGAAGGCGGACATGTTCGCGCCGTAGAGCCGCGAGGCGTGCGCGGCGAGCTGGCTGGGGACGTTGCGGCCGCCGTGGACCAGCACGCCCCGGTGCCGGACGTCCTCGCCGGGGCGCGACACCTCGCAGTTGCCGCCGTTCGGGTTGTCCGCGGCCAGGTCGACGATCACCGAGCCGGGGCGCATCCTCTCCACCATCTCGGTGGTCACCAGCAGCGGGGCCGGCCGGCCGGGGACCGCGGCGGTCGTGATCACGACGTCGGCGGCGGCCACGAACGGGGTCAGGGCCCTGCGTTGCCGGTCGGCGGCGTCGGCGGCCTGCTCGCTGGCGTAGCCGCCGCTGGCCGAGGTCTGACTTTCGATGTCCAACGTGATCGACTTGGCGCCCAGCGAGCGGATCTCCTCGGCCGCGGCGGCGCGCACGTCGTACCCCTCGACCACCGCGCCGAGCCGCTTGGCCGTCGCGATGGCCTGCAACCCGGCCACGCCGGCGCCGAGGACCACGACCTTCGCCGGCGGCACCGTTCCGGCCGCGGTCATCAGCAGCGGGAAGAAGCGGGGGAGCCGTTCGGCGGCGATCAGGGCGGCGCGGTAGCCCGCGACCATCGCCTGGGAGGACAGCGCGTCCATGGACTGCGCGCGGGTGATGCGGGGGAGCAGTTCCAGGGCGAAGAAGCTGGCGTGCCGGTCCACCAGGACGCCGGCCGGGCCGCGGCCGTCCTTGGGGGAGGACAGGCCGATCACCGCGGTGCCGGGCCTGAGTTTGGCGGCGGTCTGCTGATCGAGTTGTCCGACGGCGGTTAAGAGATCGATGTTCGCCAAGATTTCTTCCGGGCTTTTCGCGATCATGGCGCCTGCCGCGCGGTACGCGTCGTCGTCTTCGGTGGCCGCCTCGCCGGCGCCGGACTGGACGTACACACTGTGGCCGGCCGCGATCAGACGTCCCGCGGACTCGGGGGTGAGCGCCACCCGGCGCTCGAACGGGGCGTTTTCGGTCAAGACACCGATCTGCATGCGATCAACCTAGCCGGGGAATGGTGCGTATGTGTGCGCCCTGACGCAGAAGTCCACTGAGTCGTTATCGTCGGCCTTGCCGCTGGACGAGATCAAAACCCTTTGCCCCGGCTAGGCTTTGACACAGTGGGGAAGCTGTTAGGTAGGAGTGAACCGGGAACGCCTCGCATGATGCTGACTCCGGTCGCGCGGCACCTCGACCGTCCAGATGAAGGGGATCTGACGTGAAACTCAAGCCGGCCGTGCAGTGGGGCATCGTGCTCTTCTTGGTCTACTTTGTGGTCCAGAACCCGACAGGTGCGGGCAACCTGGTCCAGGGGGCGTTGAACTGGGTGGCCAGCGTCGGCAAGACGCTCGGCGACACGTTCCACAACCTCGTCTCAAGCTGATCGACGCGAGACGGTAACCCGACGTGTCCGACTCATCGCCACCGCTGTACGGCCGGATGTTGCTCCGGCCCGAGCTCGTGGACCGCGCCAAACGGTACCTCGTGCCGGGCGAGCGTCTGGTCATAGCGGTCCGACATCACCTGGCCGCGATCATCATTCCGGTGCTGATCGCGGTCGCGGCGGCGGTCGCCGCCATGGGTATCGACATCTTCTCCACTCCGGACGCGGACAAACTGCGGCTCGGGGCGTGGGTGGTGGCCGGTATCGCGTTCCTCTACACGGCGTGGAACGTCGCGGTGTGGAACCAGGACCTGCTGATCGTGACCAACAAGCGGATCCTGCACACCCACGGCGTGATCACCCGGTCCTTCGACGCGCTGCCGTTGGGCAAGGTCAACGACATGCGGGTGGAGCGGGACCTGCTGGGCCGGATCCTGGGCTACGGCCGGTTCAACGCCAAGGCCGTGGGTGACGCCCCGCTGGGCCGGCGCGGTCTGGACTACATATCGCACGTCGAGGAGACCTGGCTGGAAATCAGCAACCTGTTGTACGGCCCGGGCGCGAAGTCCGGTCCGAAGGAACCGCAGGAGGTGCGCCTGGTCGGCGCGATCCTGCCGGACATGAACGGCGAACCGGTCGAGATCGTCCTGCCTCCGGTGTCTGTGAAGAGTCCTGCCGATGACGACAAGGCACACCCTGTGAACGCCGCCATGCTCCCGGTGCGGGTATTCCGTGATGCCAAGGGCGAGCGGGCGTTTGAGACGGACGTCACAACGACGAGCAACAAACGTCGCAGGATACGCTTTTTCCGCTAACCGGACATCTGTCACCCAGGCCCAGGTCGCGCCCGAAAACGGCGCGCCTGGGCCTTTGATTTCGTTTACAGCCGGTGCTCACTCCCGCCCGAAGGGTGGCCGGTATCTAAGCGTTCGCTGAACGAATCATGGACTTGTCGCTTGTTAGGCAGGCCGTCGGTGACTAACGTCCACAGGGCTTCGCCGCTCCCAACGGGCCAGCAGGTTCCGGGCGTCGAGGCACCGCCGAGTCCGCGCACGCTGCGGAGCCGGGGAACCAGGTTCGTCGGCGCGGCCCGTGCGGTAACGCGGGGGTGGCGCCAGTGGGGTGAATCGGTCGGCGTGCACTCGCCGTCGTGTGTGCGCGTGCGACCGTAGGGCTACTTCTTCAGTCCGAATCCGTCAGCTAACCCGGTAGGCGGACAAGGAGGAGATGGAGTCCTGAAGCTCGCATGACTGTCAATGCCCGACATCGTCGTACGCGTGCCCCGAAGTACACCAAGCTCGCGATCGGCGCGGCCGCGGCCGGGACCATGGTCCTGGTGCCCAGCGTCGCCAACGCCGACCCGCAGCCCACCATCGCCCAGGTGAACGACCAGCTGAACACGCTCTACCAGAAGGCCGCCCACGCCGACGAGGCGTACAACGCCGCGCAGGACGCCGAGGCCAAGCTCCAGCAGCAGGTCGACGGCATCAACCGTGAGATCACCGCCGAGCAGGCGACCATGACGCAGACCAAGTCCCGCCTCGGCAGCCTGGCCGCCGCGCAGTACCGCAGCGGCGGCATCGACCCCACCCTGCAGCTCCTGATGCAGTCCGACCCCTCCACGATGCTGAACATGTCGGCGACCGTGGGCCGGGTCCAGGCGGACAACGCCGGCACGCTGGGCCTGCTGGCGCAGCAGAAGGCGGACCTGGCGGCCAAGGCCAGGGAGGCCGCGGACAAGATGGCGCTGCTGGACCAGCAGACCAAGTCCGCTGAGGCGACCAAGAAGGAGTTCGACGGCGACGTGGCCAAGGCCCAGGCGCTGCTGAACTCGCTCCAGGCCCAGCAGCGGGCCGCGCTGAAGGCCGAGCAGGAGCGGCAGCAGGCCGCGGCCCTGGCGGCGGCTCAGGCGGCCTCGCAGCACTCGACCACGACGACGACGTCCTCGGGGTCGGGCTCGGGTTCCGGCTCGGGCACCACCACCAACGGCGGCGGCACCAAGGTGACGATCCCGTCGGTCTCCGGCCGCGCGGCCGCGGCGGTGGCGTTCGCCCAGTCGCAGCTCGGCAAGCCGTACATCTTCGGCGCGACGGGCCCGGGTGGCTACGACTGCTCGGGGCTGAGCCAGGCGGCCTGGAAGGCGGCCGGGGTGGAGATCCCGCGGACCGCCACGGCGCAGATGCAGGGGCTGCCGGCGATACCGGCTTCCTCGGCGCAGCCCGGTGACCTGGCGTTCTTCTATGGGAACAGCAGCTATGTGGACCACGTCGGGATCTACATCGGGAACGGCATGCTGATTCACGCGCCGCACCCGGGTTCTTCGGTGGAGGTTGTCGCGGTGAGTTCTATGCCGCTGGTTTCTTACGCGCGGCCGTAGGGGTTCGGTTTTTGGGTGGTTGTCGGCTGGTGGCCGGTGGCTGGCCGACTGCCGGTCGGCCGGTTGGCGCCCTGCCACTCGGCTGGTCGGCCGGTAGCCACCCGGCCGTCGTTCGGCTCGTCCCGGGCTGTGTGGGCCCGGGACGTCAGCGGTGCCCGGTCGGCGCCAGCCGGTGTCGCGTAATCCTCCCCACGTGACTCCGGCCGGGGCCCGCCGGGTGCCCGCGCGACGGCATCCGGGCGCCTCCCGGACGCCCTCCGGACCCCCAACGCGCCACGCCGTGGCAGGTGGCCGCCCCGAAGCCGCCAGACCCTGGACAGGGCGCGTAGACATCCGTACCCGGGACGAGTGGAACACCTCCGCATTTTTGCGTAGTACCGCTCACAGCTCCTATTCGCCCCCGCTCCTGTTAAGCTCAGGGGCACAGACGTCTACCAGAAGGGAGGTGGCCACGTGAAGAAATTGCTTCTGCTCGTTGTGGCTGCCATCGGCGGTCTGCTGGTCTACCGGCAGGTCCAGTCCGACAAGTCGGAGCAGGACCTCTGGACCGAGGCGACCGACCCGGTTCCCTCGGCCTGAGAACCGCTCATCCGGCTTCCTCGGCAGCTAGAGCCGGGGCACGGTCCGTCTCCCGGCTTCGGGAGGCGGACCGCTCTGACGGGGCCATGGCGCAATTGGTAGCGCACCTGCTTTGCAAGCAGGGGGTTGCGAGTTCGAGTCTCGTTGGCTCCACCGCAGGTCAGAGCCCCTTTCCGTAAGATCGGAAAGGGGCTCTCGTTGTGCGTGGGTGACTATCTGAGTGACTACCGTCTGGTTTCCGGGTTCGGGAAGATGCGGTCCATCGCCTGCGCGCCCTCCTCGATCATTGGTCTGATCTCCTGCCGGTATACCTCCTCGGTGACCCGGGACCCGCCCTTGTGCCCGACCAGGCGGGCGATGTCCTCGACCTTCATGCCGTTGGCCGAGAGCACCGAGACGAACGTGTGACGCATGTCGCGTGGCGCCCAGTCGGTACCGAGGTCGGCCGCCTTCGTGACTTTTGCGAACGCGGTGCGCACGTTGCTTGCGTCCAGCGCGGTCCCCACCGTGGTGGTGAACACCAGCCCGGTCTGCTTCCAGCGTGCGCCAGCAAGCTCCTGGTCGTGCTCCTGGATGAGCATGTGCCTCGCCAAGACCTCGACGCACAGCCTCGGGAGCGCGAGCGTCCTTCGGGACTTCTTGGTCTTCACGTCGCCGCCTTCCCGGTCCGCTCGCCACACCATCACCGACGGCGGAACGGGCGGAATCGCTCGCGGATCTCCGTCCAGATCGACGTGATCCCAGCGGAGTGCCCGGAGTTCTTCCGTCCGCGCGCCGACCAGCAGCGACAGCACGATGTAGGCCTCCAAGGGGCTGGTTTCCGCCGCAGCGAGCACCGTCGAGGCTTGGTCCTGAGTGAAAGCTCTCGACGGGCGCCCACCGGTGCCGGTCGGCACGTCGTCGCACAGCAGCACGACGTTCCGCTTGACCTTGTCGCGCTTCTGGGCGCGCGTGATAGAGCGCCGCAGGATTGACTTCAGCTTGTTGAGCACGCTCGTACTGAGGTGCTTAGCCTTGCCGGCTAGCCACTTGTCCACGTCATCGGCAGTGAGTTCCTGGAGCTTCCGGGCGCCGAGGCTGGGGATGACGTGCACGCGGGCCAGATAGTCATACAGCTCGACGGTCTTTGGTGCCTTGCCGTTCAGCCCGTACTGAAGCCAGTCCTCGACGGCGGTCTTGACCGTGATTCCTTTGCCTGCAATCAGGGCCTTGTCGTCGAGGTCTTTCCGCATCTCCTTGAGTGCGTTGGTCGCTTCGGTCTTGGTCTTGCGGTACTTCTTCTTGGTCTGGCGCTTGCCGTTGGGCGCGTAGCCGACGGTCACCTCGGCGACCCAACGCTGGCGATCCTCGCTCCAGTAGACGCTTCCCTCGTCGCGTCCGCGACGACGGTTCTTCGGCGACGGCGCTTTCCTGTTGCGCTTCTCGTCGTCGTTGCCGGGGTTGGGTGCGGCAGCAGCAGTCACCAGCCCACCTCCTTGGCCTCAGAAGCCAGCAGGGACTGATATTCGGTGATCGCGGCAGCGGGGATGATGCGGGAGCGTCCGCGCTTGACGGAAGCCAGGCGGCCGGAGCGCATCTCCTGGTAGAGAGTCGTCTTGCCCATCCGCAGGATCTTTTGGGTTTCGGATACGCGGTAGTACTGGTCAGGACTGTCCGCGACAGTCGGCGTGAGAGCATCCGTGACGGTCATTTTTGGCGGGGCCTCTCCTGGTAAACAGGGCCCCGAAACCTTCTGCCAGGAAGGCTCGGCCACGGGGCCGGGTGCTGGCAGAAGGCGCGGATGCCGACGCGACCGCGTCGGCGCGCGTGCCCGTCGGCGGGCACGCGAGTGCTGTCTTTTGGATGGGGCCGGATTCAACCGTCCAACCGTCCAGACCGTCCATCGATCAAGGTTTGTGCTGCTCAGGGTGCTGATCGTTTTGGACGGTTGGTGGACGGTCTGGACGGTTGGTTTCCTCGCACCGGCAGTGGTCCCCAGACCAACCGTCCAGACCGTCCACCAACCGTCCAGGTGTTTCGCCTGGTCAGCGGGCTATTTGGACGGTCTGGACGGTTGGACGGTTGAATTCGCCCTACTTCAAACGGATCAGGTGGATGAGCCGGGGGCCGGACTTGGCGAAGCTGGTGTCGATGCCGTTCTTGCGCAGCGCGGGGGCGACGCGCCGCAGCTGCCCGGAGACGCCGCGCGGGCTTGCGGGCCATCCCTTCGGCGGGCTGTCGGGGGTGAGCAATTCGTGTAGCTGGCCGGCGGTGCCGGTCCAGTTGCCGTTCTTGCTGATGAAGCCGCGCACCGCATCGGCGAAGGGGTCGGCCTCGATCACGGCCTCGGTGAGTTCGGCGGCCAGGGTGGTGTAGTCGTCCAGGGTGGTCCAGCCGGCGGCCTGATTGACGTGGTCGAGGGCAGCGAGGATCCGGGCGAAGTCGGCCAGCCGGGGCAGCTCGGCGACTTTCACGTTCGGGAGTGCGGCCAGGACGGCCGCGGTCTGGTCGAGCACGGCGCCGAGAACGGCCGGCCGGATCTCCTCGAAGATGGTGTTGACCTCTTCCTCAGTGCGGCGTTTGTCGGCCGGAATGGGGTCGAGTTCGGTCAGGAGGATCCGCTCGGCGAGGTCTCCACGCAGGGCGCCGGCATCGATGGTGGTCATGCCCAGGACGCGGCGGAAAGACAGGATGTTCACGTCGTCGTCGGTGTACAGGGCGCGGGTGACCATTCCGTCACCGGTGACGGCCTTGCACAGCACGTCAGACATCCACGGCGCGATAGTGGAGATGTTGTCCAGCATGACGGTCCAGGATGCGGCGGCCTGCGCCGGCCAGGACCCGGCGTCCTTCGGCGGCGTACGCAGCGGCGCCGGGGAGTCATCGACCAGGGACACCAGCAGACGGCCGCACGTGGACTTGGCGGTGCCCTGCTCGCCGCAGATAGTCAGGATGGGGTGCGCGATGTCCGGGAACATCGAGGCCACCAGCCACGCGACCATCAGCCGGAATCCGGAATCGGACACGTTCAGCAGCTCGTGCAGCTTGGCCAGCCCGCCGGGGGTACGGGACGGCAACGGGATCGGGGAGGTGAGTCGGGTGCGGCGGAACAGCACCGGCGATTTCGGCTCCAGGTGCCATTCGCCGGGGCTGATGACGATGCATCGGCCGTCGGCGTGGCCGAGGTCGAGCACGAGGGTGTTTTCGTGCCGAGCGACGCGCAGTGCGATGGGTTCGGGGGTGGTGTTCATGGCTTGTCCTTCCAGGACGGTCAGGGCGTCGGCGAGGGCGGAGGATCCGGCGGCCGAGCCGGTTTCGGCGTAGTAGGCGGATGCCAGGTGGAGCCGCAGGCCGTTCTCACCGCGCAGTGGCAGCGCGATGCGGGGGCCGGTCAAGGCGACGGCGTAGGTTTTGCCGTCGGCGCCGGCGACGGTGCGGAATGCGGCGTTGGCCAGCTCGACCAGGCGCGTGGCCTGGCTCGGTCCCTTGTCGTTGTCGGCGCCGCTTTTGGTGGGCTTGGCGGGCGTGTCGAGCTGTTGGAACTGGGCTTCGACCTCGGCGCCGACTTCGTTGGCGATGGCGGCCAGCGAGTCCAGGACATCGTCGTCGGGCGGGTCGGGTTCCGGGTTCGGGTTGTCGGCTGGGTGCTCGTCGGCCATCAGGTTCCTTTCCGCTGTCCGTCGGCCAGGGCGCGCCGGATGGTGCTGGTGCTCTTGGCCATGTCCGGGCCTTTGTTCGCATCGCCGAGGCCTTGGGCGGCGGCCAGGAGTTCGTTCTCGGCTTCGGCGTGGGTGAAGGTGCCGCGGGCGATGTGTCGGCCGAGGTTGAACGCGACGGCGTTCAAGGTGTCGTTGCGCTCGCCGGCGCCAGTGGCGGCCAGGCGTTCCCGTGCGCCCTTGAGCACTGCGGCGGCGTACCGGTCGGGGTTGGGAGTGCCGTGGAAACGCCGCGGCGGTGCCGGTGGTGGTGGCGGTGGGTCTGCCAGGCGGCGGATCCACCGCGGCAGCACGGCGGGCTCGGCCTCGGTGGTGACGGTGTAGAGGTTGCCCGCGACGGTGGAGCCGGGGGCGACGACGTAGCCGCCGACGCCGCGGGTGTCGATGAGCCAGCCCAGTTTCTTGGCGGTGTTGCGCAGCTGCGCGTCGTCGGGCTGGTGGAAGTACAGGTGCGCGCCCCCGCGTCCGGTGCGCACCTCCAGCCCGCCGAGCGGCAGCGGTTCGACCCAGTGTTCGGCCAGCACGGCAAGGGCGTCGAAGCCGTCGCGGACGCCTTCGACGTCGAACGGCGGCCACGGCGGCGGGGTGTCGGGTTTGGGGGTGTCCAGGTCCAGGACATACAGCCCGGATGCGCCGCAGTTGATCCCGACGTTCGCCGCCGGGCAGTAATCCCACCATCGGCGGATGACGGCCGGGTCGCCGGTGGCGTCCCATAGGCCGTGTCCGAGCCGGCCGCACTCGCCGCGGCAGTCGGAACCGGGCGGGTGGGCCGAGG